>NZ_JBAKAZ010000007.1:0-100875 GCF_038155185.1 Psychromonas aquatilis | reverse complement strand
GATAGTGGATATTATTATCCAGAATTAAAGTGTCCGGTTCAATTAGACCAGAATACTTGGAATAGGATTCACAATCCTAATTAACAACATATACAACTGCGCATAATGTATATTATGTTAAATAGAGTGTTGGAATAGATATGATTGTTAGCTTTGTGGCTGCTTTATTGTGGTTAATTGAACATAATTGTATTTAACATAAAGTATATAACATACTGTTATACTATTTATGTTTTTTGCAGTTTTGTGCTTTTTGTTAACTATTGATTTAAGTATTAATATTAGTTTAAACCAAATCAAATACCGTTATTTTAGCTCGCTATCATTTAATAAATGGCTCTGTTCAATTATTAAAGTGGCTTTAAGCGTCAAAATTGAGCATAAATGAATAAGTTTTCTATGATTAATACACAAAAATGTTTCCTTTCTGATAAACATTCTACTTTTACCCTATTTTTTATTTAATTCTGGCTAGATTAAGCTTTATTCATTACTACATTTACCCAACCTAACTTACTGATTTAAAATTAGCTTTATTGTTTTTTGAATAAAAAGACAACGCTCTGTGCTGCATTCTATAAAACTATTTGAGTATTTACCTTAATTCCTAAAGTACACAGCCTGTTTAAAAGGATGTATTAGCTGATAATTTTCGTTTCTTTATAGATATTAAAAATAAAATACTTATAGGACTTTATATTTTTTTAATTATAAAAATTAATAAAGTGCAACTCCTGGTTATCTTTTTTATAGAAATAATTTCATATTTTATTTTATTAAAATTATTTTATATAAACTTTAGAGATGTTACTGAATTAATTTTTGATAAATATTATTTATTAATGAACTATTAAACTTAATAACCAGTGAGTTAAGATACTTATTCAAATCTTATAAACTATTATTGAATGAAAGATATTGCTATCTAATTGAATTTTCTAAAATACTATTTTCGGAACAGTGGATGATTATTAACATATTTATAATAATTTTTTTAAAAATAATCGTACGTACTAGCCCCCTATTTCTCTGGACTTTAATTTTTGCAATATATTCTTTTAGCAATATAAAGAATTACCTTACAATTAATAAGGTAGGTTTAAAAAATAATTTAAATCACTACAAAGCAACGTGAATAAACTAAGCTTTATTTAGTTAATACATCTTCTGAGAAAAAGTAATGATATAAATTAGTATAGTGTTAAAAAAATTTATTTAATATTATGTTAGTACTTTCTCATACTTATGGGATGTTTTTACTAATGAGAATCCACTTTTTTGATAAAAGATATGAGATTCATTTCGCTCAATATTACTCGCTACCACTAGTTTGTTAAGATTATGTTTGAGGGCCCACCTTTGGCATGCTTCAACAAGTTGAGCTCCTACACCTAAACGTCGGAAATTGGATCCAGTGACTAAACCAGAAATTTCAGCTTTACTACCTGTTTCTAAAGAGATTCTTTTTTCGACCACGGCCCAGCCACATAACTTCCCCTGGTTGGTAACGGCTACGATGGCTGCATGATCAGTTGAAAGCTTAATTAATTTTAACCATTCTTCTGTTTGTTTTTCATTGGTAATGTAACCAAGCTCATTTGTTAACATTGCAATATCGAAAGCATTGTCTAGCGTCGCGGCATCTGTATGAATACTTATCATAATTTAGCTCTCGTAAATTGATTAAAGGTCAGTTAAATCTAAAGTTAGTTCTAATCATAAGCAAGTAACAAATTGTAAAACGCGATGGCCGTCTATTGTTAATTAATTTAATAATAAAATATTTAACTCAAATTTGTATTTTGTTACGCTAGATAGTGATAGGTGAAGTTGTTAAAGCCCTATTTCTAAAGCAGTTTTTAACCTTCTTTTTCTCTCCATACTTTCTCCACATTTATAACCTATAGTTTACACACTGAATTGAAAAATAGTTTATTTAAGAAGAAATCACCAAGAGGTTAAAGATGAAAAACAAATTTTTTATTGTTATGAGTGTTATTTTAGCGGGTTGCTTGACCTTTACAGCACAGGCAACCCCTAACCATAAATCTGAAAATTCGCCTAATCAAACAAAAAAAGTAGTTGTAGTAAAACAACCACAGCAGAAAAAAACAGTCGTTGTTAAGCAACCACAACATAAAAAGGTGGTTAATAAAAAAACTGTCGTAATTAAACAACAACCCAAGCATAAAGTAGTATCAAAAAAACAAGTGGTTGTTGTAAAAAAAAAGCCAGTTAAGCACTCAAATAAACCAAAACATAAAGTAAAAACAACACTGTAATCATTATAAAGTAACGTCAATAACGATCTAAAACATAAGCTACAAGCGATATAGCAGTTAAGTAGTAAATCGCTTTTTTGATAAAAGTACACGTATTTACTGTTGTTCTATGTTTTATAAATGATTAATACCAATTATATTAAATAAGTGATCTAAATTTTGCGCAGAAAAAATGACTTAGTTTAAGGCGTAATTTGAGTTAAATAGTTGTTCTATTTGCGAAAATTACAACGAAGAAATAAGTTATTTTAGCAAGTAAAATAGATCAGTTAATTAGTGTGATTGGTATAATTAACCTTGAATAGGAAAAATGATATGAAATATAAACTAACTTTATTAATAACCGCCCTATTTTCAATAATGCTAACCTTTTCTTCGACGGCTAGTGCTAAACAAGATAATAGACATCATGCGCAATCATCGCATCAAAAGGGCCAAAATTGGCATCACCAAAAAAACAAAAAAAGATATAAAAAGGTCGTTAGAAAACCAAAATATATTAGTCACAAACATGCGCCTAAAAGACACCATAGATCAGCACCGCTAATAAGAATTAATGGTTTTTATCAGCCTGCTGTTTCTATTATATTTTCTCCCTTTAATCACTCACACTGAGTACCACACAGATAAAACGTTTTAACATCGTATAGATAGTGTTGTTAAATAAACGCTTTTAAACATAAAAAATCCCCCTCTCATACGACAGAGGGATTTTTGATCTAGGAGATGTTTAATTCATATCAGGTGTAAATAAACCACGTTTCATATATAACTTAACCCATAATGCACCAATAATACTCAATGTCACTAAGATGCTCCCATTGATAAGAAAAACCATTTGTGTCATTTCAGGTGATGGTGAATTGTTTAATGCGACATACAACATTGCTATAACTCCCAATACTTGTGGGATTGGAAAAAGTGGCGAGCGATATGGACGTCTATGGTTTGGTAGGCGTTTACGTAAGACCATCACATCGATATGCGCAACTACGTAAGCTAATAACCAACTCGTTGTTGCAGCGATAACTAGCATAATTAGAGAGTCAATGCCCAGTGTAAAATAAGGTATAGAGATTAAAACGGTTAACATTACAACAGCAACCCAAGGTACATTGTATTTATTTAACGCTTTTAATTGTGGAAAAGCTTGTTTTTGTTCTGCCATACCGTGCAACATTCTAGGTACTGAGGCAAGAACGGTATTCATAGTACTACACGTCGCAGCAATACCTAAAATCGTCGCAATCAGTAAACCGCTTTGTCCAAACACTGCATTTGAGTAATCTAAATATGGAATTGGTGAGCCTAATATCGTTTCCGTATCTAAATAATAACTAGCACCAACAACAAATAATAAGAAAATAGTAAAAATTAAGAAGATTGAAAGGTGCATGGCTTTAGGAATATTTTTTTCAGGGTTTTCCACTTCTTTGATCATTGGGCAGATATATTCAACCCCTACCATTAACCACATTGCTAAAGCTACAAGTCCAATGAAACTGCCATCTAATACACCATTAAAGCTCCAATCTACTTCAGTACCTGTTAATTCAGAATGTGGAAGACTAAACCCTGTTACTGCCAATACACTAATCAATACTAAACCACTTACTAAAATAAACGCTAATATGTTTTGTACTTTAGAAAATATATCTGCGCCAATTAAATTAGTAACCGTCAAGACCAATAAGATAATAAAAGGTAATAATTTTTCTGGTAATAACCCCGGTAATAACTGTCCAAGCATGGCATCAACAAGGAACATTTCAACTGGAATAGCCAAAACACCCACGACCACATAACCTGCAAATACCGAAACAATCGCAGGAAAATGGCCAATTGCTTTTTGAGTATAAGTCGCTAAAGTACCTTCATGTGGAAACATTAAAGACAACTCAGCAAAACTCATTGCATTAAACTGAGAAATAATAAAAGCCACGATCATTGCGGCAATAAATGATGTTGCCCCAAATCCAACTCCTTGCGTAGCTGAAATCATAGCCCCTTGTGCAATAACAAGTCCAATACAGATACAAATCATTGCCGTAAATGACATCTTTGTGTTTTTTTTAGACATCTTGTGCTTACTTTTACCGCCTAGATAGGCTGACTCTGCTAAATCGTTCATATTTTAATTCCTTTTATAAATGATGTAAGTGATTGATTACCAGCGTTCAAATTTATAGGGTGATGGATTGATGATCGGCGTATGGTTGGAAACAAGGTCTGCTGCCAAATGCCCTGCTGCAGGCCCCGTACCAAAACCATGCCCAGAAAAACCTGTCGCAATTGTTAATCCAGGTATTTTTTTTATATGGTCAATAACAGGATTTGAGTCTGGCGTCACATCTATGATTCCAGCCCAAGTTTCATCTATTTCTGCATTGTCAAAAATTGGCCAAGCTTTGCGCGTATTATCTATCGCTTCTTTAATTAACGCAGGATTACTATTAGGATTTGAAGTACGAACCTGCTCAAAGGGCGATATTTCGTTTGCTTTCCAGTGCCTTTTTATCTTTAAATCTTTGATAAAGTCACTGCCAACAGATACCCTTAAGAAACCTCTTTGGGTTTTTAATTGTTTTAAATAGCGCCAGCCAATTGTTAAGTGATCTAAAGTAATCGGGGCATCCAATGCACCACGTTGGGTTAATATATAACCGCCGTTTTGGTGCTTTCTAAATGAGAAATCAGGGCCGCCTACTGATATATTAGTAGGACCTTGCATCTCTTTTGTTCTTAAAACAGAACACACCAGTGGTAAAGTAGGCAAAGATATTCCGTGATTGTTTAAGAAACGTCTAGACCAAGCACCACCTGTTAATAACGCTTTATTACACTTTATTTCTCCGTGCTCAGTGATAACGCCTGTTACTTTACCTTCGCTTAGATTGAGCTTTCTTACTGCACAATGCTGAATAATAATGGCACCTTTTTTAATTGCAGCTTTCGCTATTTCAGTGGCAGCAATTGCAGGTTCGGCTTTACCGTCAGAGGGAGTATAAACACCGCCCACCCATTTTTTTTGACCACCAGGAACCAAGTCTTTTACCTCTTCAGCAGTCAGTAATCTTGAATCTAAATTGAGTGACTTAACTGAATTTAACCATTGACTATGATTTGACATTTGCTCAGCATTTTCTGCTAGAAACATAATGCCACAGCGTTTATAACCAAGATCGTGGCCGATACGTTGCGGCATATCTTGCCATAATTTATCGGCAGCAAGTGCTAATGGCACATCTTCATAATGACGGCTAGTTTTACGGATCCACCCTAAGTTCCTTGATGATTGTTCTCCAGCAATATGCCCTTTTTCGATTAGAACAACTGGTATATTACGTTCTGCTAGCGTTAATGCTGCAGACACCCCAACAATACCGCCACCGATAATCACAACGGATGTTGTATTCGGTAGTTTATTTTCAGTTTGAATTTTTTGTACAGTAATTGTCATTCCATATCCTTAGTTACTTAGTAGAAAGTGAACTTCTTCAATGACTTAAATATTAATTAATGATGTTTCTGCTTTTGCAGCACCACGAAAAGCGGTCAATTCGACTTCAACTTTGTAGGTCATTGAACCAAGTGGAGGACAGGTCACAGTGGTAGCGGGATCAATTCCTTTAAATTTTTTGCCTATATATTCCATTGTGGTGTGTATATCTTCTGGGTTTTGAATAAATACACGTGACATCACAACATCGTCGAGTCCAGAGTCAACGGCAATGAGTGCTTTTTCGATATTACTAAAAACCTGCTCAGTTTGTTCAATGAGATCATCAGGTATGACCTTGGTTTCAGGGTTTCTGCCTGCCGTATTTGAAACGTAAATCCAATTATCTACTACCACAACACGAGAATAACTACCAATTTTTTCCGTCGCTGAACCTGTTTTTACTTTTATAATTTTTGTCATTTTTTAACTCTCTTTTAAATTGATCAAAGGTAATGGACATTGCCTAGCGCAGTACAGGTGTTTCCCAAAGATTTAATGGAACCCCGATATTATTTTTAAGTGCGTTGCGATAGACCTTAGTTGCCCATGCCACATCTTCGACAGGTAATCCACCGACAGAAAGAATAATAATTTCTTTATCATCTTTACGTCCAAAGGCTTCACCTGCTGTAATCTTTCCTAGATCTTCAAGTTCATTTTTTGCCAATAAACCTTGTTCAAGCATATCTAGAAAACGTACACCAATAATTGGAATGTATTGATGTGCAGGTTTAGGTACTTCTTCAAACCAAGCTTCATACAGACCAGGGTTATCCAAAACTTTTCTTATTTCAGGCTTTTCCATATCCTCATCTAATCGGCAATATGCTGGCATTGATAAAAATGCACCTTCCTTAACCCATTCACGTTTAACTTCTGGGTAGCTTGAAACATCACCTGTTTCACCTGAGTTACAGTAGGTAACGATATCTGAACCTCTCACCACTTCTTCTAATGAATCGACAGCTTTAACATTAGTTATTTGAGGATAGGTTTTAGCAATCCAGTCCATGAATTCATTGAGACTTTTTTGTCCACGTCCCTTCACTTTCACCGTATCGATATCAGGACAAACAGCCATAAAAGCGGCGATTGAGGTTTTTCCCATCACGCCAGGACCTAATAAGCCGATTA
Organism: Psychromonas aquatilis; assembly: GCF_038155185.1. Classification (NCBI taxonomy): domain Bacteria; kingdom Pseudomonadati; phylum Pseudomonadota; class Gammaproteobacteria; order Alteromonadales; family Psychromonadaceae; genus Psychromonas; species Psychromonas aquatilis. The sequence goes on along the minus strand of NZ_JBAKAZ010000007.1, from coordinate 93,957 downwards.
CTTTTGAATTTTTTCGTGCCAAGTGACGAGCCCCTACACCAGGTACGGCTCCGGTACGATAAGCTGATAACAAATTAGCGGACATGTAGGCTAATGGAGCCCCAGTATGTACGTCGTTCAGGATGAACATTAGGATTGAGCGCGGCAAGCCTTTTTCTCTATTAGCAATGTTCGAACCGTACCATTTCACGCCACAAGTTTGGTAATCTCCACCAAGGTAAGCTGGCATCGCCATTAAACGGCGATCCGCGGTATGGGCTGGCATAGTGTTGAATTCAGGTTTTTCTGGAAAAGTAATCATAGCCCCATGAGAGTCGTTATTCTCTCCGGCCATACGGTAGTCGCCCTTGTAAAGCAGTTTGAACATGTCTTCCATGGTGTCGACACAACTTTCCATATCAGTTACGCCCGCTTTAATCATGTCCTGCTCAGATAGGTAGATAAAATCAATTTTTGTATTCTCTGACATATTAGTTCCTTTAAATAGTAGTCAATTTATTACTCAGCTAGCTTGCGTTGAATGTGTCTAGCTGCTCTGAAATCGATACTATCCCCTCGCTGATACTGGGTATTGTATTTTTGCGACATTTACAAATGTTTATTTTATGAACTATTTGGCATCTATTTTGCTGAGTATTATTGATGAAGTTAACTAAGTGGATACTTGAAATGATAGCGAATACAATAAAAACAAACCTAAGCCAAATCCATCACAAGCAACCTTGGTTGGTGATGAATGCAGCTAAAAAATTCTCGTTAGCAAATTCATCTCATCCAGTAATTTCTCATTTTTATGCCTTTGAAGCTGGCGATGTTAAACAAACACCTTTTGCCATTCCTGATGGCTGTATTGATGTCTTATTTGACTGTCATAAAGAACACCCTACTGCAGAGGTTTTTGGCACACCATTAGAAGCAGTTGATATTAATTTAACAAGGAAACACCGTTATTTTGGGATTCGTTATAAACCTAGTGTAATGCCAGATTTTCTAAACCTTGCGGCCAGTGAGTTGGTTAACAAGCATTACAGTCTTTTAGATTTGATACCTACTTCAAATCAATTAGTTGATGAGATAACAAGGGAAAAAAATTTCGCTTCACAAATTATGGCGTTTGAGACATTCATGGCTAAAAAACAACAACGAAAACACTCAGACTTAACTGCTTTCGTTGTTAAGCAAATCTGCCTAAATCAAGGTAATATCAAAATTAAAGATTTGGAAGCGTCAACAGGATTCACGACTAGAACTTTGCAACGAAAATTCCAAGATGATATGGGGGTTTCACCTAAGGTATATAGCCGTATCATTCGCTGTCAATCAGCGGTATATAAGATAAACCAAAGCGATAATGTAAGCTTCTCTGATTTAGCATTTGATTTAGGATTCACTGATCAACCACATTTTTTAAGAGAGTTTAAACGTTTAGTTAGTACAACGCCTTTACGTTACCAAGGTAAAGTTAAACACCAATCCTATCTCAATAAAATTCAGTATGCATGAGCGATTAAAGTGCAAAAGCGCGCTAAACTAGCGCAATTTAATTCTTAATCGGCGTTTATTACAAAATTAATTAATAATTATCTCTCGATGCTTGAGCAGATTTATTATATTGCTTACAATGACCCACTTTTATTTATTACAGGTTATTAGCATGAACGACACTACTACTAAACCCACTTTACCAGATCGCTTTTCAGGTAATCCTCGTAGCCCTTTCCATGTAGAAGAAATTTTTGAATATGAGATTGGTATTCGCTTAAACGGCAAAGAACGTTTTGATGTAGAAGAATATTGTATTAGTGAAGGTTGGGTTAAAGTTGCAGACCATAAAGCACTAGATCGTCGTGGCCAGCCATTATTGCTTACTAAAAAAGGCACTGTTGAAGCATTTTATCGTTAAAAATAAGATCGCGATTCACTCTGTTTAACGACGTCATCAAAATAAAAAATCGAAGCTTTGCACTTCGATTTTTTTCGACTTTTCAATGATAAGGGGTGATAATACCAATCTGTAAAATTAACTGGTCAGTTTCATCCAATCCCTAAAGCACATACTTTCCCCCCTTTCCTTAGATGGATACTCACCGATTTATTACGACTCCTTTCTCAGCCTATCTTGTAGATGCTGTTAATAAAACAAAGCACTTCGCCCCTTTATCTTGTTGCATTTTACTTAGATGAAATTTGCTTTGGTTTTTATACCAATCACACTAATTAACTGATCTATTTTACTTGCTAAAATAACTTATTTCTTCGTTGTAATTTTCGCAAATAGAACAACTATTTAACTCAAATTACGCGTAAAATTTAGATCACTTATTTAATATAATTGGTATTACTTTGATGCAAGCAGGGAGACTAAAGTCACCGCCCCGAAGCGAACGTCAATACTACTCAGCTTAGTTACTCACCCACTTATTAACGCTAAGTCTACTCACTTTTAGGAATTGAGCAATTTGGATTCGTGAATGGCCATCTTGAAAATGTCCTAAAGCCAGTAAACCCACTTTCATTTGTAATGAAGTTTGCTTACGGGCAAATACTTTAAAATCTGTCTTTTTTATATGCTCTATCTGAGTCGCTTTAATCACAATAGATAAATAAATTAGATCATATTTTTACTTAGATTGGTATAACCACTTAATTCAATGATCAGTTAATGTTAACCCTGATAGGCTAATGCCATTGCAGCCATTTTCATTGTACTTTCGAAAGATTCTGCTCCAGCAATAAATAAACCATTATGACAGAACATCGCATCATCTAATTGAGTAACGTCTTTTAAAGCTTGATCTGATAACCCAGCCCATGGTGCTGGTAATGATTTACGATCTTCGAATGATCCTGGTTCAACCGGCACTGTTTGAATTCGCCATTGACCTGTTGTAGATGGGTAAACCATGTATAAAGCTTGCTCAGATAAGGCATGGACAGTTCTTTTCCAAGGAATGTATTTATCTAAAACAATCACGCGTGGGTCTTGTGCTTTTTCAATCGCCTCTGCAACTAAAGCTTTAGCATTTATGCCACCGCTAGCGGCTGCAATAAAACGCGCTAGCACACGTGAAGCAAACTCAACAGCTTCATCAAAGCAGCGGTCAAAATTACTTTCTTCTTGCCAAGTTGGATTAAACATAGAAATAGTCTGGCTCAAGCTAATACCTTGAGAAACACCTTCAACATGACCACAGTCAATAGCGTCAATCGTTGATACTAGTCCATTATCAATAGACTGAGCTACGTTTTCATCATTTTCGCAGATTTCTAAACCATACTTCTGCCAAATTAAGCCGAATGAAGAGTAAGGAATACCATTTTCTCGTTGCCCAGCTCCGCCACGTTGATGATGGTCAAAACGTCCTTTTTCTGGATCGTACTCACCACCGACATCAATCACTAAATCTGCGTTATTGATTATTTCTAAATTACGCGTTCTCACCAAATTAAATTCAGGAAATATATATTTAAGAGCTGCAATGCTGAATACATCATCAGCATGAAAGTTACCATTGTGTGTCGCTATTGTTATTTGAGTCATTTATTTTTATATCATTTTGAATGTGTTAAGAAATCGTACTTGGCGGTTTTATTATTTGTTTGCAATTCTATACTATGCAGGTGAACAAGCAAAGGACAGTCAAGCTTAATTAAATAAACCTTATTAAGTTGTTATCGCTTATAAATAACTTGAAAATGAGATAATTGCAGGACTTTTATACTGTTTATCAAAGTTAATTCTAGTAAGATATAACTCATAATTTTATCAAGGAGTTACAAATGGATATGCTAGACGAGGTGATTGGAATTTTAACCTATTACCACGGTGAAAATGGCTTTGAAATGAATCCAATGGTTTCAACAGAGATTGAACATTATGCACGTGCTGTATTAGATATACCTGATGATGAATATGTAATGATGGCAGCTCGCACCTCTTTTACTATGTTTCATCGTGGGTTAGTGATTGGCCGAGATGCAATTTACTGGCGTAATGACGTTTCAATAAAAACCACTGTTAACACATTAACTTGGCAACAATTAAGCGAACGTACAGGTCAATTTAAAGCACATAGACGAGTGTTGGAATTGGGTGATGGTGCTGTCCTTGATAATATTGGTTCTCTCAATAAAGTCAGCGTGCTAATTAACTTACTTGATTTGCTAATTGATAAGTACAATGAGCAAGAAGGTGAATCCAGTGGTTTTATTTTTGAGGGTGACAAAGTAGCTACTTTAGTAAGAGCTATTCCAGAAGATAAACAAGCTATTAAAGCTGAAAGTGAAGCGGCTGCCGCTGATGCTGCAACGGTTAGTTTTCTAGATTTACTAAAAAAATTAATCGGTAAATAACCCTTCTTAATGGCTATATAGACCAGTCTACTGTTTTTCAATGACACTAGATTGGTCCATTTTCTTCATATTTACTCTTCAGCAAACAATACATTTAAACGATCAATCTTCTCTAGTAAGTTTTAACTCACACAACGAAGTGACAAACAGTCCAGATAAAATACATTATTGATATAAAACAAACCATGGAGCACCTATGAAAAAAATTGATTTAGGTAAATACGCGTTAGTCTTAGCTGTTATTGCCTTATGCACCTCTTTATTGATGGTATTTGGATCATCACTTGGGTTATGGGAACCCATTGTTGGTTTTAAAGCAAGTCGACAATACAATGATTTAGTTGGCTATATGGTTGTTTTAGTGGCATTAGTTGCTGTTATTTATGCTTTATCAACTAAGCAAAGCTATATTAAAGCAATCATTTCTTTAATTTTAGGTATTGCGATTCTGGGGCCAAATTTAATCGGTAAAATTACTCATACGGTTAAATATCCTCCGATCCACGATATTAGTACCGATACAGTAACCCCGCCAGAGTTCAAGCAGTTAACTGATGACAGAGAAGGTGCAATTAATACACTTGTTTATGGTGGTGATGATATTGCGAAACAACAAGTGATCGCCTTTCCTCATATAAAATCAATTCAATCTCCTCTTTCTCCAACAGATGCTTTTACAAAAGCCATGCATATTGCAAAATCAATGGGTTGGACGATGGTCGTAGAAAATCCTGTTACTTTACATTATGAAGGAACAGCACATACCCCTTATTTTAATTTTGCCGACGATATTGTTATCAGGGTAAAAGCAAGGCAAACAGGAAGCATAATCGATATACGCAGTGTTTCACGTATTGGGCGTGGAGACAGAGGTGTAAATGCACAGCGAATTTCAACCTTCATTGAGCACTTTAACCAAGCTAATAATAAAGCATAAGCGTACTCATAACTTTCACGTTATAAAATCTAAAAAGTCACTATGTATAGTTTGGCTTTAAATGTAACATGCGGATACAAGGGTATTATTTTTTAATATCCTTTACAGTAAACCCCATTGTTTTAATTAGGAATATCATGTTTAAAAATGTATTAATTGTTTCTTCCATTGCAGTCTTGTCTGCTTGTAGTTCGATACAAGACTTTGCAAAAGATTACGTGCAGCAACCAACAGTAAATTATAAATCTATTTCGGTGGGTGAAGTTTCAACTGATTTAATTGAAATAAATCCTACTTTTAATGTGACTAACAATAATAGTTTTGCCATGCCTATTGACGATATTTCTTATCAATTAGCATTAAATAATGAGCAATTATTATCAGGTCAAACAGAGCAAATCGGAACACTTCCAGCAAACTCAGATAAAGATGTCACTTTATCGCTTGGTTTAACCCAAGATACTCTAACTGCTATGCAACAGCTTTTATTAACTCAAGATAAAGTTGATTATCAAATAAAAGGGAGTGTTAATACCATGGGGGTTGCCATTCCTTTCGAACAATCTGCCACCTTATATGTTCCACAAGTATCTATCGCAGATTTAGAAGTGATCAACGCTGATTTTGATAAATTAGATATTGTCCTGACATTAGCAGTCGATAATAAAAACGATTTTAGCCTACCGTTAGACGATGTTGACTATTTAGTGTCGTCAAATGGAAGTGATTTGTTTAATGGTAGTTTAAATAGTCAAGAAATCGAACAAGGTGAAAGTTTAATTACACTGCCATTAGTGGTTAAACCTAACGATTTATTTAGCAATGTATTTGCATTATTAATGAATCCAGAGCTACCGTTACACTTTGAAATAACGTCTCCACTTTTCACTAAAAGTTATGATCAAACCATTAATCTCACCTCTTTATTTAAGTAGTTAAAATTATTTTAGGTTATCAATATAAATTGATAACCTAAATGAGTTATTTGTTAACTGTTTCTGTGTATTGCTGTTCTATCAAACTCTCTTCGCTATCTGCACACATATAAGCTTTACTTGAACAAAATGGCGTTAATGGTAAAGATGACGTTAAGTTCACCTCTTCTTGCTCAGTGTGAATTGTGATATTTCTGCCGAGCTTCCTTAAAATGTGTTGTGACCAAGCCCATGCAATTAACCCAAAAATAATCGCGCCGACGGCTTGTCCTGAAACAACTCCTAGAGCACCGAACCACTCTCCTCCAAAATAAACAAAAGGTATGGTGCCTAACGTCGCTTTACCAATATTCATCAAGGTTGAAGTTGTTGGATGTCCAAGATTATTAAACGTCCCATTAGCAATAAATATTAAGCCATTAAAAATAAAGGTAATACATAACCAAGTACAATAGAATGTAATCATGGTTGCTGCATCTCCCTGTACATTAAAGCTTGATACGATTTGATCGCATAACAAATAAATAACCAGTGCAACAACTGCAACATAGCATGCGGTGAACTCAAGCGCGCGTTTATTCGCTAATCGAACTCTATCAAATAATAGCGCGCCAAAGTTTTGCCCTATAATTGGGCCAACCGCGCCAGAAATAGCAAATATCATCCCAAATGCAACCGGTAACAAGCGACCGACCACAGCCCAGCCCGCGACAAAACCATCACCAAAAGAGGCTATCATCATAGTCACGTAAGCATTACCTAATGGTGTCGCAATATTAGTGGTCATCGCAGGAATGGCAACATTCATGATCTCTTTTTGGTCGTCTAACCAGGCTTTAAGCTTAAATACCCCTAATAATTCATGAATACGAATAACGCCATAAAAAGCGACAAAAGCCACAGCAAAACGGGCAATAACCGAGGCAATTGCGGCACCATGTAAGCCAAGGCCAAATGTGAAAATAAAAATAGGATCGAGAATTGCGTTAACACCACCGCCGGCTAATGTTGAATACATAGCCCTTTTTGCATCCCCTACTGAACGCAATGCTGCGCCCGCATTCATTGCAATACATAGGATCGGTAATGATGGTAATAAGATTTTCAGATAACCGACTGCAAGGTCATGTGTTTCACCTGTTGCGCCAATTAATGACACCAGTTCAGGTGAAAATATCCAAGTTAAACCTGCCACAAGAGAAGAAATTAAAAAGCCTGTCACTAAGATATTGATCACTAATCGTCGTGCTTTTTCTTTGTTTTCTTCACCAATTGCTTTTGAAACCAATGCCGTCATTGCAATTGATAAACCAATACTGATTGAAGTCGTAAAGAATGCAATTGTGCCTGCATAACCAACCGCTGCCGCAAGTTCAGTTTCACCCAGTAAACTTATGAAATACAAATCAGCAAGATCGACTAGAAATAACGCTGTTAGACCAATCGCATTAGTAGATGACATCACAATAATATGTTTAAAAATATTACCGCTAACAAATTTGCCTTTTTGCATAAATAGCTTCCATATTTAGCTGTTTTTAGATGAATAAGATATTCAATTAACATTGAAAACAAAAATAGCTGGCAAGTATAGAGGATATTAAACAAGTTAACTATTAATCAGATGTTAATGGTCGTAATTAGTAAAATTATCTAAGAAGAAAAATAGGTAAGAACTTTCTGAATGAGTCTAAAATAAAGAAGAGCTGTAACAAAAAAATCCGCTACAAAACGTAGCGGATTTAGACATGACATCAATAAATTTAATTAACCAATATTATTTATTGTATTGGTCATGAGATGTTTTGATTTTGTAGAAAGTTGCTTGTACATAGTCATCTGCATCACCAGTATTATTTTGGTTGTATGCCCCAACTTTGAAGTACATGTAACGACCACCTTGGTCATAACCACTTTCACTCATATCAACAACTTGAACAGCATCTTCTTTACCATCACGTTTTACAGTTACCGTCATTTCATTACCAACAACTTTAATTTGGTATGAGAAAACTTCCCCTAATGCGATACCATCTGTTACTTCACCACTTAAGTCACCCACTAAATCGTAGTAGTTATCTGAACCTTCTAATGTATTTTCGTGTGCAAAGTACACAGAACCAGTGTCTTTGTTTGGTAACTTACGGTAGTAAAGACGGATTGGCTCATCATCTTGATCATGAATTTGACCGATAATAAAGCGACCGACTTGACCTGCTTCACCTGTAGACGTTGTATGGTCTACTTTCATTGTAACATCTAACACACCATCAATACCGCCTGCTGCTTTTAAGTCAGCTTCTGGCGCACTACTAAATACCCAGTTGTTTTTGTTAACACCTTTTGTTGGGATAGATTTATCACCACGGCGAAGCATCTCACGCATTTCCGTACGTGTGTATTTAGTATTTTTAGAAGTACGAGTCCCTTTAATGAAGGTTTTAATAACCAGGCCGCCATCATCGCCAGTGTAGAATAATTCAGGTTGTTCATATCCTTGGTTTAAGTACCATTCAGAAACGTCATCTGGCTTGCCGTTTTTATCATGGTCAAATGGTTGAGATAGGTACCAAGTTGTTAAATCAAAGTTTTGACCCGGTTTATTACCTGCTTTTGGCACTTCAGGGATAACAGGTGGTTTTAGTGGTACATCCCACCACACAGATTTACTACAATCAGATACTGTTGGTTCACATTTCAATTCAACAGGCGTGCCGAAATCACCAAGGCGTAACGCAGCCATTCTCGCTTTTTCTGCTTTTTGTTTTTCTTTAGCTGCTGCACTTGCTGCTTGATCAGCTGCAATCACTTCATCTGTTGCAAATTCATTTGCTAAACAAGTATTAACAGCACAATTCACACCGTAAAACTCTGTCACGCTGTTCCACATATTTTTAGTGTTACCGTGACCAACATATTTAATATAACGTGCTTTCACAGAAGCAAATGGAAAACGTTCAATAGAGTTAATCAATCCTGATGATGTGCTACCTTCTAATACGGTTGTCCATGTATTACCATCTTCACTAACTAAAATATCAAAGGTACTTGAGCGTTCATTACCTTTAGAGAAGGCAATACGGACCGCATCAAACTCTGACACTTGACCATAATCAAGTACAGCATAAGCGTTATCACCACTTGCAGACCAACGTGTCGATAAGTCTCCATCAATTAAGTTATTTGGACCATTACCATCATGTGTACTTGAAGTTGCTTCAACAACTGCTAAAGGTGCTTGAGTGCCTGCTAAATTAATTGGACCCAAAGGCTCATCAGTTGTTACACAAGCAGTTAGTGCTGCTGCGATAGATGCTGATAAAAATAATTTTAATTTACCGTTATTCATCTTAATCCTTAATTATACTATTTAATGATTATAATCATATATTTTACAGGTTGCTCAGTAGTGCTATTAATAATACTAATGAGCGGTTCGTTAATCTCTGCCATCAAGAATAACTTAACTTAAATCCTGAAGTCCCTATGATTGATTTAAAACCTAAACAAGCTCTCATTTTTAGGAGTAAATCATTAAAAAACATGATCAAACCGACATAATAGTCGTATAAAAGCTAAACAAATTATGACCATACCCACTTACAAGCCAATCATTCGTACAACAAATGAACAATAGAATAGATTATTGAAAAGGTAATTTAATTACCATCAGCAACAGTACCTTTATAATCTACTTTAACTAACATTCACTTTATGTATGACTTATTTTAATTATAAAATTCAATTGCAAACTCGCATTAAGTAATACAAATAAACATGGTTATTTTCTTCATATAGTAAATATTAGTCGATTTAGTGGTAATAAGATGGATTAATAGCAGTTTATAAATAGTTGTAGGGAAAAGAGTAATAAATCGTATTTATTAAAGTTAGGTCATTGATGAATTTTAGGTATAATGCCCCGCCCAATTTTGCCCTTAACCTCCCTTCGGAACCTCTATGCCACAGCAGTCAGTATCTCAAGCAATTTTATTATTAGTATTAGCTAATTTACTTGCATCTCTTTCAGATGTGTCATTAAAAGTATTAAACGGGGAAGTACCTACCTTTCAATATGTGTTTATTCGCCAATTGATAAGTTTATTGTTTATTTTTCCCTTATGGATAAGGCTCCCCAAAAAACATTATAAGGATGGTTACGATAAAATCACCTTCTGGCGAGCTCAATTTATTGTCGGGGGAAGCGCCTGTGCAATGGTCGCCATCACTCATTTAACTCTTGCCACTGCTAATGCTATGTTTTATGTTGCGCCTTTGATGATGCTACCGATGTCAATCTTAGTATTAAAAGAGACGCCGCCGCTCAGCAAATATATTGCAACATCAATTGGATTCATTGGTGTATTAATTGTATTAAGGCCTGAACAATTTCATTGGGCCGCGATTGTAGCGCTTGGTAGTGCCCTAACGATGGCTTTTTGTAATGTGTTCATACGTCGTATACCTGAAGGACAACACCTAATATCGACTTTATTTTGGACAACCTTGATGACACTGCCTTTAGCCTTAATATTAGCAATACCAGAGTGGCAACCGATTACGCTTACGCACCTATTGTGGATAGTAGCCATAAATATATTTGTGCTGGGATATCATGCTTTAGTTGTTATTGCATATAAAAAATCTGATGTCAGTAATATTGCATTAGCAGAGTACTCTGGGCTAGCATTTGTTACGCTATTTGGCATCATGTGGTTTAATGAAGTACCAGATCTATTAACCGCCCTGGGTATTTTATTAATAGTGGTTCCTATGATGCCTTTACCCTGGAAAAAATGGCTTACTAAGAGCAATATTCAATAAATTACTCTAAATCTTTCAATAACGTCAGACATAATGAGCCTCAGTATTATCTATAAATGTTGTTAGATAATACTGAGGGTAGATAAGCGCTTCGTTGTTTTTAAAATTCAATATCACATAAATCTGCTAAATTTTGCTGATCAATATTATCCATGTAAGGGATCTCAGCTAATAAAGGCTCTGCAATAAATGATTTTAAAGTCGCTATGTTTTCATTAACATAAGGCATATTTTGCTGTGAATGGTTAGCAATCCACCCTGCTATCACGCCGCCTGAATGACGAATTGACTCGATGGTCAATAATGCATGATTTAAACAGCCTAACTTTAACCCTACAATCACAATAAGGGGTATTTTTTGCTCAACAACCCATGTTGAAAGTAGCTGTTTATTATTAATGGGTAAATGCCAGCCGCCTGCTCCTTCAATTAACAATAAATCAGGATTATGTTGTTTTAGCTGCGAAAGCCCTTTATCGATTAAATTAATATCAATGGCTTGTTCAATCTCAGCTGCAGCAATATGTGGTGCAATAGGTTGTTGATAAGCAACAGGGTTAATCATTGAATAAGGTAATTGGATACTACTGTGTTGTTGTAAGATAAGCGCATCTTCATTACGTAACCCATCAATAGTTACTTCACATCCTGCAGAAATAGGTTTATAGCCAAGCGTCGCTTTATGTTGCTTATTTGCTGCTTGCAGTAATGCTTTAGTACAAACGGTTTTACCGATATCAGTATCCGTACCGGTAATAAAATAGATAGCTTGGTTTAATTTAATTTTGTTGCTCATTTAAGATCCTATTTAAGACTCAATTACCGCATAACATACTTGGTAGGTTAAGTTATATTGGCCGTCCTCATCAAGATAAGGTTGATAAGCTTGAGTTAATCTCGATAATAATTGTTTATTGGTGCTAGTATTATTGCTATCACGATGAACATGATTCGCACCTATTCCTTTTAATGCCTTCATAATCGCAATAACATTACTGAACTTTTTAACGCGTGTTTCAGTCACTAGCCTAGCCTTTGTAAAACCAGCTTTTTTTATTCCTTTTTCAACCTCACTTAATGTTAAAAACTGATTAACATGCTGTTCGTTATCAATACTTTTCCAAGCATTTTTAAGTTCAAAAAGTGAGCCTTCTAATAATGTAGAAAATGCAAAAGTCGTCTGCTGATTAAAAAGCGGTTTTAAATTAAGTAAACACAAATCTAGACGGCTACTCCATTGCAACACTAGGTTAGAAAAAATCAGATCAAATTCTCTATCCATCGCCGGAAGCTGATCAATATCTGCTTGTAAGAATTGCGCATTTGTAATCACTCTCGTTTTTGCTTGTAACAACATCGCAGGCGATAAATCTAAGCAAGTTAAATTTGCATCATTACAAAACAAGTTGAGTTGATAAGAAAAATAACCAGTACCACAACCTAAATCCAGCACACTATTAGCTTGTTTACTTTGTTTGGGCAGTAAAGACATCAGCTCAAAGCCAATCTCACGTTGTAAATCTGCAAACTTATCATAATAAGTCGCAGCTTTAGAAAATGAGGTTTTTACTGCTTGTTTATCAATTTGAATTTGCATTAACTGCCCTTTGCAACTGTTGAGCTAAATACGTTATATCTTGCTTAGTATGATTTACTGTTAAAGTGATACGTAGACGAGCACTATTTTCAGGCACCGTAGGCGGACGTATCGCCGTCACCCAAATCCCTTTTTCTTTAAGGCACTTAGCCACATTTAATGCTGTCTCACTGTTACCGATTAAAACCGGCTGTATCGGCGTATTGGACGGCATTAATGGAATCTCGAATTGCCCAGCAAGCTGTTTGAACTGATCAATTAATGCCATTAAATGATCTCTTCTCCATTGCTGTTGTTGAGCCATTTTTGCCGCTTCACCGATGCAGTAAGCCATGGCTGGAGATAAACCCGTTGTATATATATAGTGCTTAGAAAAGTTTGTTATATAGTCAATAAGTTGTGGACTGCCAGAGACAAAAGCCCCTCCCACACCTAATGCTTTACCAAAGGTGCCCATATAAATTTCACAATCGGTATTGTCCATACCTTGTGCATTTAAACTACCTTTACCTTGTTCGCCTAACACACCAATTCCATGCGCATCATCAACCATTAACCAAGCATCATGTTGCTTACAAAGCCTATTAATATGAGTGACCGGTGAATTATCGCCATCCATACTAAATACGCCTTCGGTGATCACTAATTTATTGTCAATCTGTGATTGTTTTTCCAACAAGTGAGATAAATGATTAAGATCATTATGCTTAAAGCGAGACATTTTAGCTGTACTGTGCTGCCCCGCTTCCATTAAGGAAGCATGATTTAATTTATCTTGAATCAATAAATCATGTTTATTTAGTAACAGTGAGACCATCGCTTGATTGGCTGAATAACCTGAGCTAAAAAAACAAAGATCCGTTAATCCTAACCATTCTTTTAATTGCTGTGTTAGATCATGATGAACTTGGTGATAGCCAGTGACTAAATATGAACCACCACTGCCAACACCATACAGTTCCGCCCCTTTTTGCCAAGCTTTGATCATCTCGGGATCTGAGGCCAGACCAAGGTAATCATTACTGGAAAAATTAAGATACTGCTTTCCATTGATATAAACATATCGTGATTGTTTACTTTGCACAGTATTTAATTTTCTATATAAATGCTCAGATTGACGTTGCTGCAGTGCAGGTTCAATAAAAGAAAAAGCCATTAATTAAGTTTACTTGTCGCATCGTAAAACAGTTCATCTTTTTCTGCATGACGAATAATCGCTGCATCAACTTGTTTTTCAGTTTCGTATGGCGAGTTATGAATCTCTTCTTTATTGATACCTAACTTTTTAAATAAAAGCATATCTGAGTTTTCATCTGGGTTAGCTGTCGTCAATAATTTACAACCATAAAAAATAGAATTAGCGCCAGCCATAAAACACAATGCTTGTGTTTGTTCTGACATATCTTCACGGCCAGCTGACAAACGTACATGTGACTTAGGCATGAGAATACGTGCAATAGCAATGGTTTTAATAAATTCGAAATTATCTAAGTCTTCCACATTATCCAGTGGCGTGCCTTTTACTTTAACCAATTTATTGATAGGAACACTTTCTGGTTGTACAGGCATGTTAGCAAGTTGCACTAATAAACCTGAACGGTCTTTGCCCTCTTCACCTAAACCAACAATGCCTCCACTACATACCTTCATGCCGGCACTGCGTACGTTATCTAAGGTATCTAGTCGTTCTTGATATGAACGAGTGGTAATGATTTCACCATAATATTCAGGTGACGTATCGAGGTTATGGTTGTAATAATCTAGCCCAGCATTAGACAACTGTTGCGCTTGTTGATCATCTAAAGAGCCTAATGTCATGCATGATTCCAGCCCTAATGATTTCACTTCTTTAATCATTTCTACTAGATATGGCATATCACGTTGCTTTGGGTTCTTCCAAGCAGCGCCCATACAGAAACGGGTTGATCCGGTTGCTTTGGCTTCTTTCGCCGCTTTAATGACCTTTTCAACTTCCATTAATGTTTCTTTTTCAAGACCAGTATCATAACGCGCACTTTGTGGACAATATTTACAATCTTCTGGGCAAGCCCCGGTTTTTATCGATAACAACGTACTCACTTGCACTTCATTATGAGGAAAGTGTTGACGGTGTACAGTTTGTGCTTTGAACATTAAGTCCATAAATGGCATTGCAAATAAGTCATTTACTTCTTTCACTGTCCAGTCATGTCGTATTGATGATGTATTGCTTAATGTATTGTCCATTTTGTCCACGCCCAGTTAAAAAATATTTGGTTAGTTTAATATTCAAGTTTACACTGTCAACTTATAAACACCATTTAACTTTACAAGTGATTATTTAATGAGCAATAAAGATAGTAAAACACTGAACAGTGATATTAATTTTGATAAGCAGCACATTTGGCACCCTTATACTTCTATGTCTAAGCCGATTCCTTGTTATCCCGTAGAGAGTGCATCTGGTTGCATGATTAATTTACAATCAGGTGAGTCGTTAGTTGATGGTATGTCCTCATGGTGGGCGTGTTTGTTTGGTTACAATGTTCCTGAATTAAATAAAGCTGCTACAGATCAGTTGTCAAAAATGTCTCATGTCATGTTTGGTGGTTTAACCCATCAACCCGCTGTTACCTTGGCTAAAACCTTAGTGGAAATAACACCTTCTGGATTAGATAAAGTCTTTTTTAGTGATTCAGGGAGTGTTGCTGTAGAAGTTGCTTTAAAAATGGCACTGCAATACTGGCAGTCGCTAGGTAAAAGCAAAACTAAATTTGTTGCACTTAAAAAAGGCTACCACGGTGATACTTTTGCCGCGATGAGCGTGACCGATCCTGAAGGTTCAATGCATGAACTATATCAAGATTTTGTGGCTAAAAATCTATTCACAGAGCAACCAAAGATTAAATATGAGCAAGCTTGGAACGATAGTGCTATCCAAGATTTAGAAGAACTGCTAAAAAATAATGCAGAGCAGATAGCTGCCTTGGTACTTGAACCGATTGTTCAAGGCGCCGGCGGTATGCACTTTTACCACCCTCAATATTTAACCTCAGCACGACAATTATGTAATAAATACAATGTTCTGTTAATCGCAGATGAAATTGCAACCGGGTTTGGTAGAACGGGCAAGTTATTCGCCTGCGAACACGCCAATATTTCACCCGATATTTTATGTCTCGGTAAAGCAATTACCGGAGGATATATGAGTTTTGCAGCAACCTTGACTACCAATAAAGTTGCGAACACTATCAGTGAAGGCAAAGCCGGTGTATTTATGCATGGGCCTACTTTTATGGGTAATCCTTTAGCTTGTGCCGTAGCCAGTGCCAATTTACAGAAATTGTTATCCTATGATTGGCAACAGGCTGTTTCCACTATTAGTAATCAAATGCATCAAGAGTTGGCAAGGTGTACAAAATTAAACTCCGTAAAAGAGATTAGAGTATTAGGTGCGATTGGTGTCGTGGAGTTGAACCAAGAAGTTGATATGGTTTCTGTACAACGAAAATTTGTGGAACTTGGTGTTTGGATCCGCCCTTTTGGCAAACTTATTTATATTATGCCGCCGTATATCGCCACAGCAGAGCAATTAAGCAAATTAACAGATGCCATATATTCTGTATGTGAGTCCCTTAATTAAGCAAACAATGCTATATAACTGTTATTAAGTAAGTTTATAGGCTTGTATCTGAAACTAGCCAAGGTAATATATGCAGCTATTATTATTTTTAGAGTAAATACAGTTATTACTGTGATCATGGAGCACCATTAAAGATGTCAAAAACACCCATTGTTGATATTTTCAACAGCAAATTTGCATTAGGCAGCCAAGTAACGGTTAAAGGCTGGATACGTACACGTCGTGATTCAAAAGCAGGCATCTCTTTTTTAAATATTTATGATGGTTCATGCTTTGATCCTATCCAAGCAGTTGTCGCTGCTGAATTAACTAACTATACATCTGATGTATTACGCTTATCAGCAGGTTGTAGTGTCGCTGTAACGGGTGAATTAGTAGAAAGCCCAGGAAAAGGACAGCAATTTGAAATTCAAGCAACTAAAGTTGAAGTATTAGGTTTTGTAGAAGATCCTGAAACTTACCCAATGTCAGCGAAACGTCATAGTATCGAATATATGCGTGAGCATGCACATTTACGCCCACGTACAAATATGTTTGGTGCCGTGACACGTGTACGAAACTGTTTATCACATGCAATCCATAATTTCTTTTATGAACGTGGCTTTAATTGGATCAGTACGCCAATTATCACGGGTAGTGACTGTGAAGGTGCCGGTGAAATGTTCCAAGTGAGTACATTAGACTTAGAGAACTTGCCACGTACAGACGCTGGAAAAATCGATTACAAAAAAGACTTTTTTGGTAAAGAAACATTCCTAACGGTATCAGGCCAATTAAATGCAGAAACTTACGCTTGTGCATTAACTAATGTTTATACTTTCGGCCCAACATTCCGTGCGGAAAACTCACACACAACGCGCCATTTAGCTGAGTTTTGGATGGTAGAGCCTGAAATTGCATTTGCTGATCTAGCTGACGCAGCACAACTTGCTGAAGATATGCTTAAATATGTTTTCAATGCAGTATTAACAGAACGTGCAGATGACATGGCATTCTTTGCTCAACGTGTTGATAAAGAAGCTATCACGCGTTTACAAAAAATGGTTAGTTCGAAATTTGTACGTATGGATTACACTGAAGCAATCGATATTCTTCAAAACTGTGATAAGACCTTTGAATACCCTGTTGAATGGGGTGTTGATTTACAATCTGAGCACGAACGTTACCTTGCTGAAGAGCATGTTGGCGCACCGATCATTTTACAAAACTACCCTAAAGACATTAAAGCTTTCTACATGAAACTTAATGGAGACGGTAAAACTGTTGCTGCAATGGATGTTTTAGCACCTGGGATCGGTGAAATCATTGGTGGTAGTCAACGTGAAGAAGATCTTGCTGCATTAGACAAACGTCTTGATGAAATGGGATTAGATAAAGAAGACTACAGCTGGTACCGTGATTTACGCAAATATGGAACGGTTCCACATGCAGGTTTTGGTTTAGGATTTGAGCGATTAGTATCTTATGTGACAGGTGTACAAAACATCCGTGATGTAATTGCATTCCCAAGAGCACCCGGCACAGCAGAATTTTAAAGTGTGTCCTGAGTATTAATAAAAAAACCAGCTTAATTGCTGGTTTTTTTTGGCTTTAAATTTAATAAAAATTTTACAAAGCGTTAAATAATACCAATTATATTAAATAAGTGATCTAAATTTTGCGCAGAAAAAATGACTGAGTTCAAGGCGTAATTTGAGTTAAATAGTTGTTCTATTTGCGAAAATTACAACGAAGAAATAAGTTATTTTAACAAGTAAAATAGATCAGTTAATTAGTGTGATTGGTATAAATTGCTTAACTAAAACAAAAAAGCACAACCTAAATTGTGCTTTTTAATATAGAAATAATTTAGGCTTCGTTATACATTTCTAAATTTGCAATTTCTTCTTTTTGCGTTTGAATTTTCTTTGCATCTTCGCTACGTAAGCTAGCTAGATAATCAAAGTATTCTTTATTGATGTTCGGTGTTGCATAGTTGCCATCAAAAACAGAACATTCAAAATCTTTAATCGCCGGATTTTGTTTGCAAACCGCATCTTTTAAATCTTGAAGATCTTGGAATATAAGTTTGTCAGTACCGATACAATCACTGATTTGCTCTGCATTACGACCATGAGCGATTAGCTCTTCTGGTGTTGGCATATCAATACCGTGTACATTTGGGTAACGTACTTCTGGTGCTGCAGATGCTAAGTATACTTTTTTCGCACCGGCTTCTCTCACCATTTCAATAATCTGTTCTGATGTTGTACCACGTACAATTGAATCATCAACAAGCAATACATTTTTGCCTTTGAATTCAGCTGTAATTGGATTTAATTTACGACGTACTGATTTACGACGCTGAGTTTGACCAGGCATAATAAAAGTACGACCAATGTAACGATTTTTTACAAATCCTTGACGATATGGCAAACCTAATTCAACTGAGATTTCTAATGCGATATCATTTGATGTTTCTGGAATAGGGATAACCGCATCAATTTCAACATCAGACCATTCACGTTTTATTTTAGCACCTAGTTTACGGCCCATTTCTAAACGCGCTTCATAAACTGAAATACCATTTAGCGTTGAATCAGGGCGTGCAAAGTAAACGTATTCAAAAATACAAGGCGTCAATGTCGTATTTTCAGCACACTGTTGAGTATGTAATTGTCTGTCTTCAGTAATGTAAACAGCTTCGCCTGGTTCAACATCACGAATGAATTTAAAGCCAATAGTATCTAAACCTACGCTTTCTGAAGCAACAATATATTCTGTATCACCCTCTTCAGTTTTGCGAGAACCTAATACCAATGGACGAATCCCATCAGGGTCACGAAAAGCAACTAGACCATGATTGATAATCAATGATGTCACTGCATAAGCACCACTGATCTGTTTATGAACAGCTTTAACTGCGTCAAAAATATCTTGTGGCGATAACTTATCTAATTTACTTTTTGCCAGTTCCGCAGCAAAAGTATTCAGTAATAGCTCAGAATCTGACGTTGTATTAATGTGGCGACGTGATTTAATTAACGCTTCACGTAACTCTTTTGAATTCGTTAAATTACCATTATGGGCTAGCGATATACCCCAAGGTGAATTAACGTAGAACGGTTGAGCTTCAGCAGCGCTTGAGCTACCAGCCGTAGGGTAACGGACGTGGCCAATACCACTATTACCTTTTAAACGTTGCATGTGTTTAGTTTCAAATACATCTTTCACTAAACCATTTGCTTTACGTTGTTTAAAGTTACCATTGTAAGTTGTCACAATACCTGCTGCATCTTGACCACGATGTTGCAAGACGGTCAAAGCATCATAAATACTTTGATTAACAGGAGTTGAACCAACTATACCGACTATTCCACACATAAATTAACGCCTTTCCATTTTAAGATTGTTCATTAAAAAAACACTTGTTGTGCTTTAAAATTAGGATTATTTATTTCTAATTTACGATTAAATAACTGTTGTTTGTAAATCTTTTAAAAAAGTTGATGAACTTTCTAAATGTTCGAAAAACCATGAAATTATAAAAGAAAAATGAGGTGGTAATTGTGCTTCCTTCCACCATATTTGCTCATTGAATGAGGTCATATAATCAATGAAAAACAATAAAGCACTGACAATAAGTATCCCACGAATGGCACCAAAAATAGCGCCTAATAATCGATCAGTTCCAGACAAACCGGTTACTGCGATAAGGCGATTGATAATATAATTGATTAAGCCGCCGGCTAATAATGTGGCAATAAATAAGATGGCAATAGCAGCACTGTTTCGTAACTTACTATCTTCGATACCGGTCAAGAATTGTGTCACTTCAGGGTAAAAATTACTAGCAACGAAAAATGCAGCAAACCAAGTAGCAAGAGACACTGCTTCTTTGGTGAAACCTCGCATTACACTGATTAATGCAGACAAGCCAATAACAGCGAGGATCGTGTAATCAAACCAATTCATACAATTCCTAAAATTAAGTAATGATAATTTAACGCACGCATTCTATCAGAGAATATTTTAAAACGCTTTAAAAACTAATGCTTACTAGGGTCAAATGGCACAACTTTTCCGTTTAACTGTGTTAACGCCTTTAATCTAGAAAGCTTAGCTTCTAAGTTAGCCTTAGACACATCAGGCCCAACAAACACGCGCGTCAGTTGACCATCAATCACTAATTTAGGGGTTGTATGGACGCTATACCCTGCTTTATTTAAGTTTTTGATTAAGGCATTAATATTTGCTTTATTCTTGAACGCGCCCATTTGAATGGTCCAAGCAGGATTTTGTTTAGTCACCACTGGCTTTTTAACTGATTTAGGTTTAGGCGTAGGTACAGGTTTAACATCAACCGCAGGCGCAACCGTTTCAACTTTCCATTCAACCGGTTTATCTTGTTGTTTATCGATAACGACAACTTTGCTTTCAACTTCTGGTGCAGGTTCGTTTTCAACCACGAGATCTTGGCTATGCAGCTCTATTTGCTCAGGAAAATCGTTACTGTGTTGTTTTAGTTCAGGTGTGATCGGGGTGCTAACAAACTCCTGTTGGTAAGAGGTCTTTTTACCATCAATAATCGACGGCAAAAAGATAACCACAAGCGCTACTAAAATGATAAGACCAACGAGACGATTTTTGAGTTGAGGAGTCACAATATACCTTTGTTATTTTTTTAAAATATCAGAAACAGTATGAAAAGAACCAAATACGATAACTATATCAGATGTATCAGCATCTTTGATGGCATCCTCAAAAGCACTTTCCACATTTAAGAATTTAACGACATTATGACTATTATTTTCACTTTTTTGATAAGCTTCAAATAATAAATCTGCGCTTGCTCCACGGTAACAATCTAAGCTGACAAATCGATAATCTGAAATTTTATGATTGATTGCAGATAATGTAGCAGTCATATCTTTATCAGATAACATACCAACAACAGCATGCACTTTACAACTCTCACCTTTAGTTGTTTTTATTCGCTGTAATTGTGATGCTAAATATTCAGCAGATTGCGGGTTGTGTGCAACATCAATGTAAACATCGCATGGGTAGCCAGTCATCGGTTGCAGTCTACCAGCTAGCGAGGCTTGTTCAATAGAATCAATAAGACGTTGTGCATTAATATCAAGATCAAGTGATTCAATTACCGCGAGTGCAGTGGCAGCATTTTGAATCGGCATCAATGTTTGTTTAATAGGCGACAGTGTTTTTTGTCCAATCCAACGCCATTGGTCTTGTTCGATACGCTCATATCGGTAGTCTTTGTTGACCAATTTTAATTGTGCTGAAATATTATTAGCATGCTCTATAACTGAGTCTGGCACATCTAAATCACCACAAATAGCTGGTTTATTTGCTCTAAATACGCCCGCTTTTTCAAAGCCAATCTTTTCTCTATCGCTACCTAACCAGTCAATATGATCAATACCAATAGTTGTAACCACACTCAGGTCTGATTCAACCATATTGGTCGCATCTAAACGTCCGCCTAAACCGACTTCAAGTAAGATAAAATCGCATTTTTCTTGTTGTAATAAATACAGGCAGCCGAGTGTTGCATATTCGAAATAGCTCAATGAAACGTCTTTACGTGTTTCTTCAATCATCGCAAAGGCATCGCAATGACGTTGATCACTCAGTTCTTTAAAGTTAATTCTAAGGCGTTCGTTATAACGATGTATATGCGGAGAGCTATAAACACCAACTTTATAACCTGCATCAACCAATATTTGCTCTAAAAAAGCACAAGTGGTGCCTTTACCATTAGTACCCGCCACTGTGATCACAGTGGCATCGAGCTCGATTAAATTTAAGCGCTCGCCAACGGTTGTTATTCTTCCTAGTCCTAGCTCTATTGCATTAGGGTGCAATTGCTCAAGGTGTGCTAACCAAGTATCTAAATTGTTGGCTGTAAATAATGTGTTTGTTGTCATGACGGATTAACTCTACTTAAATGTCTAAAAATAAAGGACCGCATGCAGGCCTCGGTAATTCGAATTGTTCAGGGTAATCAACTTCAACCAAATATAAACCACCTGGCTTAGCTGTTGCAGCGGCCTTTGCTCTGTCTTTATAATCAAGCAGCGTTACGATCCAATCAGTCGGCTGTTTACCCTGCCCTATTTCAATTAAACTACCTGCAATATTACGAACCATATGATGAAGAAACGCGTTCGCTTTAATATCGATGATAATGAAATCACTACGACGAGTAACGTCTAAATAATGAATTGTTCTCACTGGACTATTTGCTTGACAATGTAATGCTCTAAAAGACGTAAAATCTTTTGTGCCGACTAAGTGTTGGCCAGCCTCGTGCATTAACGATGCATCTAGATCACAGTGATAGTGACTTAATCCTTTGCTTAATATGCCAGGTCTATAAACGCCATTGTAAATAATATATCGGTAACGTCGTGCTGTTGCACTAAAACGGGCATGAAAAGAATCATCGACTTGCTTGACCCATCGAACGGAAATATCGTCAGGCAATTTTGCATTAACACCTAAGGTCCATGCGCCGATCTGACGTTCAGAATCAGTATCAAAATGTACCACTTGACCTGTACCGTGAACACCTGAATCGGTTCTACCAGCACAATTTACTGTCACAGGATGGTTAGCGATATTAGATAATGCTTTTTCTAATTCTTCTTGAACTGAGTTAACTTCTTTTTGTCTTTGCCAACCATAATAATTAGCACCATCATATTCAATACCTAAAGCAATTCGCATTCAAAAATCATCCTTTTTAAAAAATGCTAGTATATACAAATGTGAAACGATTTAAACTAACAAGCACTTAACTAAGTTGCCGTTTGTCCAAAAATCATGCAATAAATACGAGGTATAAAAAATGGCAGTAAATACTGCCATTTTTATATTTGTCGATTTATTTTTTTGCTTTAGTTGCTTTCTTCTTAGCGACTTTTTTCTTTGGTATTTCTTCTACCCATTTATTGTCGATATATTTTGCAGTCCAACCTGTTGCCTTTTTATCAATTTCCGTCATCACGTATTGTTCTTTATTTTTACGGCTATAACGAACCACTGCTAAATTACCATCAGGGTCTTTTTGCGGCGCATCAGCTAAATAATAGAATTTTGGTGAAATTCTATCTTTAAACTGTGCTAACTCAGCGACTTTAGGGGCACGAGTTTCTCGAGAACGCGGAAAAGTACTTGCTGCTAAAAAGATACCCGATGCGCCATCACGCAAAATAAAGTGAGCATCGCTTTGTTCACACTCTAATTCCGGTAAATGAACTGGATCTTCTTTAGGCGGAGCAACTTCACCATTACTTAAAATTTTACGCGTATTTTTACAGTCGTCGTTAGTACAGTCCATATACTTACCAAAACGACCATCTTTAAGCTGCATGTCAGAACCACATTTGTCACATTCAACAACAGGCCCGTCGTAACCTTTGATTTTAAACTCGCCTTTTTCAACGATATGCCCATCACAAAGTGGATTATTACCACAAACATGTAATTTACGCGTTTCGTCGATTAAATAACTATCCATGGCAGTGTCACATTTTGGACAGCGATGTTTAGCCATTAATGCAGCAGTTTCTAAATCTTCAGAGCTTAGAATGTCTTCAACTTCTTCACCATCAACTAAGTTGATAGTCGTTTTACAGCGCTCTTTAGGTGGTAAGGCGTAACCAGAACATCCTAAGAATACGCCAGTACTTGCAGTACGAATACCCATTGGACGATCACAAGTTGGACAAGTTACATCGTCAATGATCACAGGATCATTTAAACGCATGCCGCCTTCTTCTACTGGTAAATCAGCTTTATCAAGTTGCGTTGTTAAGTTTTTATAGAAAGAATCTAATTCTGAATGCCAATTTGCTTTGCCTTCTGCAATTGAATCTAATGTTTCTTCCATTGCTTTAGTGAAATCATAACTCATTAAGTTAGTGAAGTTTTCACTTAAACGATCGGTAACAATTTCACCCATTTTAACCGCGAAGAAACGACGTTTATCAACCTTCACATAACCACGATCTTGAATCGTTGAGATGATGCTTGCATAAGTTGAAGGACGACCAATACCTTGCTTTTCTAACTCTTTTACTAACGCTGCTTCGGTAAAACGTGCAGGCGGTTTAGTGAAATGTTGTAGAGGTTCTAAATCAACAAGCGTTAATGCTTCGCCTACTTTTAAATCAGGTAGTTGAACTTCATCCGCTTTACTCTTAGTCACAGGTTGTGCTTTTGTCCAACCAGCAAAACGTAATGTACGGCCTTTAGCACGTAATTTGTAGTCGCCAGCTTTAATCACCAATGTCGATGAATCATATAATGCAGGTAACATTTGACATGCTAAGAACTGACGCCAAATTAATTCATATAAGCGTTTTGCATCTTTATCAACGACATCAATGATTTCTGCACGTTGATTTACATCCGATGGACGGATTGCTTCATGGGCTTCTTGTGCACCAGCTTTGCTACTATATGATACCGCTTGTTTTGGTAAATAATTACTACCAAACTCTTTCCCGATAAAATCACGTGCAGATTCAACAGCGTCTTTACTCAAGTTAGTAGAGTCAGTACGCATGTATGTGATGTAACCCGCTTCATATAAACGTTGCGCTAACATCATTGTCTTTTTAACACCAAACCCTAAACGTGTACTAGCAGCCTGTTGTAGAGTAGAGGTGATGAAAGGCGCACTCGCTTTACTACTTGTAGGTTTATCTTCTCTAGACTCAAGGGTAAAAGTTTCTAATTTTAACGCTTCTACAGCAACATTAGTTTCTTCTTCCGTTACCGGTGAAAAAGTTTTATTGTTATGTTTGAATACTTCTAATCGTAACTCGGTTTTATCTTGCGAAATAGTTTGTGCATGTAAATCCCAGAACTCAACAGGATTGAATGCTTTAATCAAACGTTCACGCTCAACTAATAATTTAACCGCAACAGATTGAACACGGCCTGCAGATAAACCGCGAGCCACTTTCTTCCATAATAATGGCGATACCATAAAACCAACAAGACGATCTAAAAAGCGACGTGTCTGCTGTGCATTAACACCATCAATGTTCAGTTCAGTGGGATGTTTAAATGCCTCTTGAATTGCTGTTTCAGTAATTTCATTAAATACAACACGCTGATATTTATTGTCATCACCACCAAGAATTTCTCTTAAGTGCCAAGCAATTGCTTCACCCTCTCTATCCAAATCGGTTGCGAGATAGATAGTAGGAGCATCAGCAGCTAATTTTTTTAATTCATCAACAACTTTTTCTTTCCCAGGTAATATTTCATAATTTGCTGCCCAGTTATTATTTGGGTCTATCCCCATTCTTGTCACTAATGCAGCTTGGGTACGTTTTGCTGTTTCTTTCGCTTTTTGTGCAGGTGTTAAACCCGCTAACGATTTTTTCTTTTTTGCATCAATTGTTTTTTTTGCACTGCCACTCGTTGGTAGATCACGCACATGACCGACACTCGATTTGACAATGAAGTCTTTGCCTAAATACTTATTAATTGTTTTCGCTTTTGCAGGTGATTCAACGATAACCAGAGATTTGCTCATATTGCTTTGTTACCTAATATATAGTCAGACTAGAATGAAAATTGTGTTTCCCAATGAATTTCTCTTTTTTATATAATCCAAAGTTTTACCTAATAGCAACCTATTTTTTAGTTTTTATAAAATTAAATAAAAAAGCCGACTCGAAATAGACGGCTTTTATTAGTATTTAATATCAAATAATTACTTAAAAAATCTTGATACATTACCTTGTAAAACTGTTAATAAACTTGTTTCTACACTTGCCGCAACACTTTTACCAATTTTGTCAGCTAACTTTTTAGCTTTCTGATAACGAACTTGCACAATGTGTTTACCTTCAAAGTGATCAAGAAGGTAATCATCACTTGTTTGAATTTTATCGATCAATTGTAAATCCAATGCTTGAGTACCGTACCAGTGCTCACCCGTGGCAATCTTATCAATATCAAGTTGTGGTCGATGCGAGCTAACAAATTGTTTGAATAATTGGTGTGTTTCTTCCAGCTCTTGCTTGAATTTTTCACGACCTAAGTCATCATTTTCACCAAACATCGTTAATGTACGTTTGTATTGTCCAGCTGTTAATTGTTCAAACTCAACATCGTGTTTTTTCAATAGTTTATTAAAGTTAGGTATTTGTGCAATGACGCCAACTGAACCAATGATAGAAAAAGGTGCAGCAATAATTTTATCTGCGACACAAGCCATCATATAACCACCGCTTGCAGCCACTTTATCGACAGAGATAGTCAATGAAATATTGTTGTCTTTTAAGCGTTGTAATTGTGATGCTGCTAAGCCATACCCATGTACCATACCACCGCCACTTTCTAGACGAACAAAGACTTCATCATTTTCATTGGCTACACTGATAATTGCCGTCACTTCTTCACGTAATGAAGAAACTTCTTTTGCATCTATACTACCATTAAAATCAATGACATATAATTGCGGTGTTGATTTTTTTTGAGTGTTATTTTTAGCAGCTGCTTTTTCTTCTTTTGCTTTTTGTTTTTGTAATTTCTTTTCTTCTTTATTTTTTAATTTTAATTGAGATTCTGTTAGTAATTGCTGCGCAATAGACTTTTTGTTGTCTTTAATTTGCTCAGAAACATCTGTGATTTCTAACTCACCCTTTTTCGCTTTTTGTTTACTTGTTAAAGCAATAATTGCAATCAAAATAGCAACGATAGTAATAACAACAGTGACGGCTTTGGCTAAAAATAACCCATATTCAGATAAAAACTCCAAAATAACTCCTCGTAGTAAAATATTGCGCTCATAATGACAAAAAATGTCTCAACCTACAAAAGAGTTTGAGTTTTTTTTCAAAAAAAAGCTATTATGCCCTTTTTTTATAATATGAGAAGAGCAAATGAACTATACAGCCCCTGAGAATTTATTAATTAATAAAACAATTTTAATTACTGGTGCTGGCGATGGTATCGGTAAATCTTTAGCTATCAAATGCGCATCGCTTGGCGCTAAAGTGATCCTATTAGGACGTACACTAACAAAACTTCAAGCCGTTTCTGAAAAAATTAGTGCTTTGAATAACGTGACTCCAGCAATTATTAGCATGGATTTAAATACCGCAAATGAACAACAGTATAAAGCACTTGCTGAAAAGTTAATGTCTGAACATAAAAAGCTAGATGGCCTGGTTCATAATGCCAGTTATTTAGGTGAGATATGCCCTTTCACAGACATTGACAATGAAACTTGGAATGAAGTGATGCAAACCAATGTTAATGCAACGTTTTTATTAACAAAGCATTTAATGCCATTGCTAGAGCAAGCAGAAGCAGCTAGTACTATTTTTACTACTTCAAGTGTTGGTTTTAAAGGCAGAGCATTGTGGGGAGCCTATGGCGTTTCTAAGTTTGCTACAGAAGGAATGATGCAAACCATTGCTGATGAGTATCAAAGCAGCGCTATGCGCTTTAATGCCATCAATCCTGGGGCTACACGAACCGTTATGCGTGCAAATGCTTATCCTAAAGAAGATCCTCAAGTTTTAAAAACAGCTGATGAAATCTTGCCAATTTACCTTTACTTATTAGGTGATGAGAGTGTAGATATAACTGGACAACGTTTTAATGCACAAGAAAAACGTTAGGCATAAAAAAAGGCAGCTAATGCTGCCTTTATTAAACCTATCAAAACTAATAGATTTTTAAATCCTCTTCCGGACGTGTCTTAAATAACTTCAATGTCCACATATACTGCGCCCTATTTTCATCAACAACTTTTTCAATCGCAGCATTCATTATATCCGTATCCTGCTGTTCTGTAGCACTTGGGATACCTGCTAATGGAGCATGACAGATCACATCAACCTTGCCTGTTTCAGCATTATAAGAAGTATAAGTCGGTATAATCACTGCACGACCCAACTTAGCGAGACGACCTATCACAGGGAGCGTTGCTTTTTGTGTTGCATAAAAAGGTGAGAATAAACTTTTATCTCGCCCATGGTCTTCATCGGGTAAGTAATAAAAATGTGCTTTATCTCGTAAACTCTTAATGCACGGTTTTAAGCCTTCACTACGGTGATACAATGTGCCTTTTTCGTGCAAGCGACTAAAGCGTGTTCTGTAGTTTGTTACAAACCAATCAAAGATTGGGTTTTTGTAATCATTAAACATACTTGATAACGGGTAACCTCTTGCAGAGATCGCTGCAACACCCGCAAAATCAACACCATAACAATGCGGTGCTAGAAAAATAATAGCTTGTCCATTCGCTTCAGCTTCCTTAACGTATTCTTCCCCGATAAAATTAATTCTTTTCACTAGGAATGATTGACTACGAAAGGCAATTTCACCCAGTGATAGTGCAATTTGTGCAACAGAGCGAAGGTTTTCACGCATCAAAGCATCTTTTTGTTGTTCTGTATAATCAGGGAAACACAGTCCGATGTTAGTAAATGCAATCTTTTTACGCTTATTTAAAAATTTTGCATTGTATAATCTGTTGGCAACCCAGGCTGCAAAGGCATCTCTTGGCTTAACAGGAATAAAACTAAAAATAAATAGAAAACCTAAAGATAACCAAGTTAACCAATACTTTGGCATAAAATGAGCAGGTTTTAGAGATGTGTCAAAACGGGAATTATATTCTTTCATAATTAGGCCTTTGGAAGCTAATAATGAGGTTTAATAGAGGGGTGGGTGGCAGACCTCCCAGCAAACTCTCGGCACTTGATTCACTTACTATGGCTGCTGCCTTCCGGCTCTGACCTGGTTAATAAGTTGTCAATGCGAGAAACCAAGAGGCCTACCATTGTCACTGCATCAAGTCTTAACACTTGATGCGAAGAATTATACGTAAGCCTAATAAGAATTCAATCATTAAATGTTAATTTATTTCTAAGTGATTAAATTATCTGCGTTTTATATGTTTTTGGAGGTTATTTTTAATCATGAACTACTATAAAGCGCTGATTAGAGGGCGTTAAACATAACCTACCCTTTTATTTTTCTCATATAAAAGAACAAGGCTAAGTAAAACGCTGTTGATGTACTGTATTAAATGATGCCTTTAATGATCCTATCTGCTTTCACTTTTCTTAATCGAGATAAAAAGCGTTTAACTTTATTAGGGTAGCTTACGATTTCATCGATATCTTTATAGCTTTCGATTAACTGAGTGTGTGCGAGTAAATTAGATAATTCCTGGTCAATCAAAGAACATAGTTCTTTATTAGGATCATCTATTAATAAGGCATTCTCTAAATCAAGTCGCCAAGCCCTTGGATTTAAGTTATGCCCGGTTAATAATGAAAATCGGTTATCAGAATAAATCCCTTTTAGATGAAAACTATTAGTTTCATGCTTCCACAAATGAATTTTAAGATTCCCTTGTAATACAGAAGCGTTGTGTCTTCTCGCAAAGTTACGTAAGTTCACCTCGTACAGGTAAGGTAATGCACCAATGGTTCTGTAAGGTTTATCTTCTGGTATATAGAAGTCATTCGCAGTTTTATCACCGACAACAATCGTGACATCAACTTGACGTTTTAATAAAGCAGAAACATCCCTTGCGATAGCTTTAGGTAAATTGAAATAAGGCGTAAAAATAACCACACTTTCTTGTGTAGATTGGAATATTGCACGAATAACTTTGTTTAATTTATTATTTTTAGTGCCAATACCAGTTAAAGGACGTACAGATAAACCATGTGTCTCCATTGAATTAAATTTATAACCCACATTTTTTAATTTACTGCTGAGCTGCCTATGCGGTTTTTTAAGGGCACTAAATTTTGGTACTAACGGCACATTCAAATTAACAACAGCATCACTGGCAATAATAATATTTTGTAAATAATCAACCATCGAATCCGCTAGCGCGCTATCTTTAATTAACCAATAACGATCAAAGCGATATCGATCTAGTTGATGTAAATAAATATTATTAATACTAGCGCCGCTATAAAAAACCGTATCATCAAAGATAAAGCCTTTAAGGTGTTGTACACCAAAAAGTTCTTTCTTTTTCACAGGCAAGCCCAAGATATGGATACCTTGGCCTTTGATTGAAGCAACTTTTTGATACCAAGTAGTATTAGTATCACCACCTTTATCTGCACCAATTAAACCACGTTGAGCACGATGAAAATCAATAACAACATAAATATCTAATTGGGGATTCTTTGCTTTGGCAGTGTATAAGGCTTCTAATACCTCTTCACCCGCTTGATCTGCTTCTAAATAAAGAGCAGTAATGTAGATTCTTTTAGTCGCGGTACTTATTTTCTTAAATAGTTCTTCTTTAAATGCTTTCGTTGAAAATAAACAATTTACATTTTCAGCAGAGATTGGCAGCTTTTTCAATTTAGTTAAAAATGAACGGCTTTGATTTATTTTTATGCTCATAATATTTTATTTTTATTATCCAAGTTACTATTTAAAAAACGAACGTAAACTAAAGCAGTTCGATGCAAGTAGACTATTGATTTTATTACTCCATAAAATAACAAAATCAATAAACTAATTAAAATCTTTTCATTGACAGTTAATATTGTCGGCTAAAAATAAAATAACCCCAGCAATTGCTGAGGTTATTATACAAATCATTAAATTATATTACTTTTGCTAGCGCATCACATAATGGTTGCATGTTGTTTTTAGTCATACCAGCAACAGAAATACGGCCTGAACCAACAATATAAACACCAAACTCTTCTTTCAGTGTGTTTACTTGTTCAACCGTTAGTCCTGAGAAAGAAAACATACCTAGTTGACGACTAATAAAGCTAAAGTCCCCTTCTACGCCCTTTTCTTTTAGAGTTGCAACAAATAGGTCACGCATCTCTTGGATACGGTTACGCATTACTGCTACTTCTTCTTCCCATTGTGCATAAAGTGCTTTGTCATTTAGTATCGTTGCTACCACTGCCGCACCATGTGCAGGTGGGTTAGAGTAGTTAGAACGAATACCAGCTTTAATTTGACTAAATGCAGCATCTGCAATATCACTGTCTTTAGCAACAAGCGTAATACCACCTACACGCTCATTATATAAACCAAAGTTTTTAGAGAATGAGTTAGCAATTAATAGCTCAGTATTATGCTCAGCAAATACACGTAAACCCTGTGCATCTTCTTGAACGCCTTTACCAAAACCTTGATAAGCAAAATCAAAGAACGGAATTGCACCTGTTTCAGCGATTAATTTTGCTAAGATCTCCCATTGCTCTTGAGTTGGGTCAATACCCGTTGGGTTATGACAACAACCATGGAATAAGACCATGTCACCCGCTTCAACTGACTGTAATGAAGCTAGCATTGCATCAAAATCAAGATCTTTTGTCTCTGCATTGTAATAATCATAAGTCACTACTTCTAAACCAGACGTTTTAAAAACATTGCCATGGTTCGCCCATGTTGGATTACTTACCCAGATTTTTTTAATGCCTAGTTTTTTAACAGCAAAGTCAGCACCGGTACGTAATGCACCTGTTCCACCAGGAACTTGTGCAGTACGAGCTCGTTTAGACTCAATGATTTCTGCATCTTGACCAAATAATAATGTTTGAACTGCTTCACCAAATGCAGCAATCCCTTCAATGGTTAGGTAGCTTTTGGTGGTTTCTTCAGCAAGTAGACGTTTTTCAGCTTCTTTAACAGTCGCTAAAATAGGGGTTTGTCCCATTTCATTTTTGTAAATACCAACACCTAAGTTGATTTTATCTTCACGACTGTCTTTTTTGAATGCATCTGTTAAACCTAAGATAGGATCTGCAGGTGCCATACTCACTTGTTCAAACATATTTATTCCTTTATTGATTGTGAAAAAATTCTATAGGTGCTTTTATACCACTACTACTTTTTCAAGCAATCACTTTAAGCATTATTCTGACATTTTGCTGTCTAATTCAGCAATTTTCGCTTTCCAAATCGCTGGACCTTGTTGATGAACGTTATTTCCTTTGCTATCAACAGCAACGGTAACAGGCATATCTTCAACATCAAACTCATAAATAGCTTCCATTCCCAAGTCAGCAAAAGCAACAACACGAGACTTCTTAATCGCTTTAGCAACAAGGTAAGCAGCGCCACCGACAGCCATCAAATACACAGATTGATGTTTAGCAATTGAATCAACCGTTTGTTGACCACGCTCTGATTTACCAATCATTCCAAGTAAACCTGTTTCTTCGAGCATGAAATCAGTAAATTTATCCATACGTGTTGCCGTTGTTGGACCCGCTGGACCTACCACTTCATCACGCACTGCATCTACAGGACCTACGTAATAAATGAATCGATCTTTGAAATCAACGCCTTCCGGAAGACCTTCACCACTTTTTATTAATTCTTGAATACGCTTATGCGCCGCATCGCGTCCAGTCAGTATTTTTCCTGATAAAAGCAATGTGTCGCCACTTTTCCAATCGCTCATATCGGCTTTAGATAAATCATTAACGTTAACACGTTTAACGTTTTCACCTACTTCACGTGTAATTTCTGGCCATTGATCTAATGATGGTGGTGTTAATGTCGCTTCGCCAGTACCATCAAGTGTAAAGTGGGCATGTCGGGTTGCGGCACAGTTTGGAATCATTACAACAGGTTTTGATGCAGCATGTGTTGGGCAACTTTTTATTTTTATATCTAATACAGTTGTTAACCCGCCAAGCCCCTGTGCGCCTATTCCTAAGTTATTAACACGTTTAAATATTTCTAAGCGTAGTTTTTCATCTGTCGATAAACTATCAGGTGCATTTTTCTCTTTTTCTTGCAGCTCATAGATATCAACTGGCTCCATCAATGATTCTTTTGCCATCACCGCCGCTTTTTCTGCCGTACCGCCAATGCCTATGCCAAGCATACCTGGTGGACACCAACCCGCTCCCATTGTCGGTACTGTTTTTTCAATCCAATCTTCGATTGAATCAGATGGGTTTAACATTGCCATTTTAGATTTGTTTTCAGAGCCGCCACCTTTAGCCGCAACCATTACTTCTACTTTATCGCCTTTTACCATCTCTACATGTACAACAGAAGGTGTATTGTCTTTGGTATTTTTACGAGCACCCGCTGGATCGGCAACAATTGAAGCACGTAGTGGGTTTGTTTGTTCGTTGTATGCCTGACGGACGCCTTCATCAACTAATTCTTGAACCGTTAACTCAGAATCAAAACTAACTTTCATGCCAATTTTTACAAATACAGTCACAATACCAGTATCTTGACAGATA
The DNA here is from genome assembly GCF_038155185.1 of Psychromonas aquatilis. Taxonomy (NCBI): domain Bacteria; kingdom Pseudomonadati; phylum Pseudomonadota; class Gammaproteobacteria; order Alteromonadales; family Psychromonadaceae; genus Psychromonas; species Psychromonas aquatilis. The sequence continues at coordinate 60,446 of NZ_JBAKAZ010000007.1, read as the reverse complement.
GGACGTTTCCCTTCTGCTGACATACGTGAATTAATTAAAATTTGTGCAATCGCATCTTTTGCGGCTGGATTTTTTTCTGCTTGGTAAGCTTTATCCATTGCTTGGATAAAATCTAACGGGTGATAATACGAAATAAATTGAAGTGAATTTTTTACACTATTAATAAAATCTAACTCTTTAATGACTGTCATCAGTCGCTCCCAATAAATAGTAAACCGTTTTCCATAAAACAATGGTAATATTGAACGCCTTATACACCTAATTTTTTGTTATAAAAATGTTGCATAAATACGAAAAAATGACTTATAAATCAGCGAACATCATCATAAAACCCCTCGATCTTAGCGAAGCGATAATCAGTATCATTAAGCAGCAGCTTTCTGGTTTAGAATGGTCATTTCTTTTGGAATCATCTAACACTCAACATGTGGATAGTAATTGGTCAATTTACACTGCCGATCCTATTGCCACCTTGACCGATATTGACCGACAAACCCTTTTCCATGATCGATTAACAGACATCACTAAGGTCATGGAAAATGATCCTCTAAAAGCGCAAAGTAGGATCCGTAAACAATTCTTTCATGACCAACAAATTGAACAGTTTCCGTTTGTAGGTGGTGTAATGGCAACTTATCATTATGAAATGGGTGAAAAGTTTGAAAACATCAACCATCAGGAAAGCAATAATGGTTTAGGTTTAGCACCCTACTACTGTGGTTTTTACGATTGGGCCATTCTATTTAATGTTGAAACTGAACAATACTATCTAGTACAACAACGTTGTAAGCATCAAACTGAAGATATCAATTTACTTTATACTAAGCGATTACAATGGTTAATAGACCTAGGTCATGGTCAGATTGAAAATGAGAAGGCCTTTCGTTTATCTGAACAGTGGCTTGCAAATTACACTGAACAAGAGTACCGCGATTCATTCAAAAAAATTCAAGAGTATATTTTAAGTGGTGATTGTTACCAAGTTAACTTAGCACAACGCTTTCAAGCTACATATACAGGCAATGAATACAACGCATACTTAACATTACTTGAGGAAAATAAAGCACCTTTTGCCGCCTTTATTCGCTTACCTAATCAAGCGATTATCTCTTTATCTCCTGAACGTTTTTTACAGCTGGACAAAGGTGTCATCCAAACTAAACCTATTAAAGGGACTATGCCCCGTGGTCTAGATGAGCATCAAGATTTACTCAATAAACAACAACTGTCAAATTCTGAAAAAGACCAAGCAGAAAACTTAATGATAGTGGACTTACTACGTAATGATATCGGTAAAGTATCTAAACCAGGCACTGTCAAAGTACCCAAACTATTTAATATAGAAAGCTTCCCTGCTGTTCACCATTTAGTGAGCACAGTGACGGGAGAACTTGCTCCTGAATATACATGTGAAGATTTACTGAGGGCTTGTTTTCCAGGAGGCTCGATCACAGGCGCCCCTAAAATAAGATCCATGGAAATTATTTATGAATTAGAAAAATATTTCCGTGAAATTTACTGCGGTAGCATCGCCTACATCAATGGGAATGGTGATATGGACAGTAGTATCACCATTAGAACATTAGTTTGTACTCAAGGTCATATTTATTGTTGGGCAGGTGGCGGTATTGTCGCGGACTCAATAGTAGAAAATGAATACCAAGAATGTTTTGATAAAGTAAGTAAAATATTGCCGGTCTTGGCAGCCTTAACGTAAAAGATAACCAGTCTCTTTCAGTTAAAAAATAACAAAGTAAATACAATAAGGCCAATCATTAAGACTTATTGTATTTACTGCTTTTAAATCTACTTAGCTATTAAACTTTTACAACCATAAATCACTGATCTTTGACTCTTAGCTTCATCGTTAAGATCAGCAAACATTAATTAGCAAGTATTGATAAGCAGAATCCAACAAAATAATTATCTCTATCCCTCACTTATGATGACCGATCACTTTTAAAAAGCAGCCCCAGTTCAACAGATAGGGAATACCGACACTGATGAAAATAAATGTCGTCGCTCAGTTCATTATATTAACGCGCTATTTAATTAAAAATATAAATTCCTTAATTAAACTCGAGCACTAAATGATTCCCCAATGGCTGCATAGCTTTCACGTATATGATCAATTAACAAACGAATTTTAAGCGGGGCTTGGCGTGTAAATGGATATACCGCATAAATGCCTAACTTCTTACCAACCTGATCTGGAAAAATATCAATTAAATCGCCTTGCAAAATATCTTGATAAACCAAACACCTCGGTACATAAGCAATCCCGTTACCGCCTAATGCGATTTGTCGTAATGAGCCTGCATTATTCGTTGAGAAGTTTCCTGCAACTTGAATGATGTAATTACCATTTTCGCCCTTAAATTCCCAACCCGATGCCCCTGTTGTTTGATAGGCGTATTGTAAACAATTGTGATTAACTAATTCTAATGGGGAAACAGGCCTGCCAAAACGCTCAATATAAGCGGGAGAAACACAAATAACCCATTGGGAGTCAATTAAATGACGAGCAATTAAATTTGAATCACTCATTTCCCCTGTTCTTATCACTAAATCATAACCACCTTCTATCAAGTCTACAAAAGAATTCTCCATCGACATTTCAACTGTAAGCCCTGGATGCATATTACAAAACTCAGCAACAGTATTCGCTAATAAAAGGTCTCCTGAAATGGTTGGGACGGACATTTTAATATTACCCACCATGCTTTCAGCATACCCATATATCCCGTCAATCGCCTCAACTGCTGCCTGCTTCACATTTTTAGCACCTTGATAAAGTAACTTACCAGCTTCACTGAGGGTTAATTTTCGTGTTGTTCGATATAAAAGTTGTACCCCAAGCTCTTCTTCTAATCTTGCGATATGTTTGCTAACTACTGAATTTGTAAGGGAATTTAATTCAGCCACTTTACTAAAAGACCCATGGTCGACCACTTGTACGAATAGAATCAAATCATCAGCTTTTACCATCATTGCACCTGTTTTGGAAATAATGTTTATCATTATCTCTATATATAGAGAAAAAGCAAAGGAGTATCGTCACAAACCATTAACAAGTGATTAACAATAAAGAGAAATTAAGCAATGCCTGTGTGTTTAGTCATGAGGGCATAACCATCGTATTCAAAAGGAAAGGAAAAGGAATGAATAGTACGTTACTTGCATTAATTGCATTTTCACCAATCGTAATGGCAGCCATCTTATTAGTCGGCCTCAATTGGCCAGCTAAAAAAGCAATGCCCGTCGCTTTCTTATTAACAGCCATCATTGCTTTCTTTGTTTGGGACATGTCGTCAACACGTATTATTGCCTCTTCTCTACAGGGATTAATGATAACAGTGTCGGTATTATGGATTGTATTCGGTGCTATTTTTTTACTCAATACCTTAAAACATACCGGTGCCATCAATGTTATTCGCAATGGTTTCATCAACATCTCACCAGATCGACGTATTCAAGCGATCATTATCGCTTGGTGTTTTGGTTCCTTTATTGAAGGTGCATCTGGATTTGGTACCCCAGCCGCTATCGCTGCCCCACTGTTAGTTGCTATTGGTTTTCCTGCCCTAGCCGCGGTAGTAATTGGTATGATGATTCAATCAACGCCGGTTTCATTTGGTGCTGTCGGTACCCCGATCATAGTCGGTGTTAATAAAGGTCTTGATACTCACAATATCTCAGAAACATTAGCTTCAAGTGGCGCTACGTGGGAGCATTACTTACAAGAAATAACCAGTAATGTCGCTATTATTCATGGCATTGTGGGGACATTGATACCAGTATTAATGGCAATGATGTTAACGCGATTTTTTGGTAAGAACAAAAATTGGACAGAAGGCTTAAACATATTACCTTTTGCGCTTTTCGCTGGTTTAGCATTTACAGTACCTTACGCTTTAACAGGTGCTTTCCTTGGCCCTGAATTTCCATCTTTAATGGGCGGGCTAATCAGCCTTACTATTGTTGTTACTGCGGCTAAAAAAGGATTTCTTGTTCCTAAAAAAGTGTGGGACTTTGAAGCACAATATCAATGGCCTAAGGAATGGTTAGGCTCACTCAAGATGAATTTAAAAGATGACTTTAAAAAGACAAAACAGAAAAAGGAAATAAGTTTGGCCTTGGCCTGGTTACCTTATTTATTACTAGCCATTATATTAGTGTTTAGCCGTATTAGTGTCGAATTTAAAGACTTCTTAAGAAGTGTTAGCTTATCATTTACTAATATTTTAGGAGAAACAGGAATAAGCTCAGCGATTGAGCCTCTTTATTTACCCGGCGGGATTTTAGTGTTTGTCGCCCTACTCGCGGTGTTATTACAATCTAATAGCCTTAGACCACTAGGCTGTGCATTTAAAGAATCAAGCAAAACATTACTGGGTGCTGGATTCGTCTTAATCTTTGCAATTCCAATGGTACGCATTTTTATTAACTCCGGTATTAATGGAGCTGAATTAGCAAGTATGCCAGTGACTACCGCTAATTTTGCAGGAAATCTCGTGGGTGATTTATTTCCAGCACTTAGTGCTTTCATCGGAGCCTTAGGTGCATTTATCGCAGGTTCAAACACTATTTCGAATATGATGTTTAGCCAATTCCAGTTTGAAGTCGCACAAACGTTAGCAGTATCAAGTACCGCGATCGTTTCTCTACAAGCCGTTGGTGCTGCAGCGGGCAATATGATTGCCATTCATAATGTGGTTGCTGCCTCCGCGACAGTTGGCTTATTAGGCCGCGAGGGAATCATTCTACGTAAGACTATTATCCCTACATTCTATTATGTTGCTGTCACTGGCATTATTGGCTTAGTTATCATTTATGGTTTTAATGTAAGTGACAGTTTAATGTCAGCCCAAGGTGGTTAACCATGACTTGATAATATTACATTTAGAAATCATAAATTAAAAAAATAAACTAATAAATTACATTTTTAAGCGGGTTAAGTATTAACCCGCGCATCTACTTTAACTGCTCACAACGACCTACCTTATCTGGAATACTAAGGTTAACTTTGTGGGGCGAACTTAAGTAAACAATAAAACATTAAAATACCATGTAACGATTATTGTCTTAATTATCAGTTGGCTTGTTGTCATCGACATTGAATAATTAATTCGTTCTCGCAGCTATATTATAAGTCAATTCGTTGCTAATTATCTTGAGGAACTATAATGAAAAACAGTCAAACCCCCTACCAAAAATTAGAATCATTGTTGTTGCAACAGATTGACCAAAATAGAATATTTACCGATCAAGCATTAACACTTGCCTATGGTACTGACGCTAGCTTCTACCGTTTAATCCCGAAAATGGTATTACGATTAAAAAACATTGATGAAGTGATCTTTGCCATTAAATTATGCGGCGAGCTAAACATTGCCTGTACATTCCGTGCGGCGGGTACCAGTTTATCAGGTCAAGCAGTATCAGATTCGGTATTAATTACATTAACCGATGATTGGCGTGGTCATAAAATCCATGATGATGGACATAAAATCACACTGCAACCAGGAGTGATTGGAGCCGATGCTAATAAATACCTTGCTTCATTCGGGCGTAAAATAGGACCTGACCCTGCTTCTATCAACGCTTGTAAAATCGGTGGTATTGCAGCAAATAATGCGAGTGGTATGTGTTGTGGAACAGCACAAAATTCCTACCGAACTATTGATAGTATGAAGTTAGTTTTTTCAGATGGCACATTACTTGATACAGCTGATAAGGATAGTATTGCGGATTTTAAATTAAATAAATCCGAGTTAATTGCAGGCATTGAAAGTTTATGCGCCGATGTCACCAACAATGCTGAATTAACACAGCGTATTAATCATAAATATCGCCTTAAAAATACCACTGGCTATTCACTCAATTCATTAGTCGATTATGCAGACCCTATTGAAGTGATTGAACATTTAATGATCGGATCTGAGGGAACGCTCGGTTTTATTGCTGAAATTACCTATAACACTGTTGTAGAGCATCCTCACAAAGCATCAGCTTTAATTGTTTTTAATAACATTGATGAAGCAAGTAAAGCGGTAACCGCATTAACAAGACAGCCTGTTTCGGCAGTTGAGATGATGGATGGTCGAGCAATGCGTTCAGTTGCCGATAAACCAGGTATGCCAAGTTTCCTTAAAACATTAGATTTACAAGCAGGGACACTATTAATTGAGTCTAGAGCAAGTGATACTGCGCAATTAGATCAACAATGTCAGGCTATTATGCAAACAATTGCTAAGTTTAATGTTATTGAGTCAGTCTCTTTTACTACCGATGCCAATACTGTGGCTACCTTATGGGGCATTCGCAAAGGCATGTTCCCTGCCGTTGGCGCAGTAAGAGAAGTCGGTACCACCGTGATTATAGAAGATGTCGCTTTTCCAGTTGAACATTTAGCCGCAGGGGTACATGACTTACAAGCACTATTTGAGCAATTCAATTACAATGAAGCCATTATTTTCGGACATGCACTGGAAGGTAATTTACATTTTGTATTTACTCAAAGTTTCGATGCGCAAGAAGAAATAAAGCGTTATGGTGACTTTATGGATGCTGTAGCACAATTAGTAGCCGTTAAATACCAAGGATCATTAAAAGCAGAGCATGGAACAGGCCGTAATATGGCACCTTATGTTGAACTAGAATGGGGTAAAGATGGTTATGATTTAATGCAAAAAATTAAAGCATTGTTTGACCCGCATGGCATACTAAATCCAGGTGTCATTATTAATGATGACCCAAAGTCACACCTTAAAAGCTTAAAGCCAATGCCTAAAGCTGATGACTTAATTGACCGCTGTATTGAATGTGGTTTTTGTGAGCCCGTTTGCCCTTCAAGAACACTCAGCTTATCTCCTCGCCAACGTATTGTCTTATATCGAGAACTACAACGCAGAGAGAATAATAATGAAACGGAAAATGCTAAGGTATTACGAGATGTTTTTGAATATCAGGGAATTGATACCTGCGCTGCAACAGGGTTATGTTCTGAACGTTGCCCTGTTGGCATCAATACAGGTGATTTAGTTAAACAATTACGCACCAGTAAATATAAGAAATTTACTCCAATCGCATCTTGGACTGCAGAGCATTTTAGAACAACGACTAAAATGGCAAAAATAGGACTAAAAGTAAGCAATGTTGCTCAAAAAGCCTTAGGTAAAAAAGCAATTTCAACAGTGTCGAATAAGGTACGTAGCTTAAGTGCAGGGAAAACACCGCAGTGGATTCCAGAAATGCCGACCGCCAACAAACATAAAGTGAGCAGCACTTTTAGCCAAAATAAAGACAGTAAAAAAGTCGTTTATTTTCCATCATGCGCCGCTCGTACAATGGGGCAACAAGCCGATAATAATGACAGCCGATCATTAACTGAAATTACGGAATCATTAATTAAAAAAGCAGGTTTTGAGATTATCGTTCCAGATGCTTTAGCTGATCAATGTTGTGGTATGCCCTATGACAGTAAAGGCATGAGTGAACTTGCATTACAAAAATCACAGCAGTTAGAAGCCGCACTATGGCAAGCGAGTGAACAAGGGAAATGGCCAATCTTAATGGATACTAGTCCCTGTGCAAAACAAAGTATTGATAAGTTTACACACTCTATGGAACTATTAGAGCCGACTGGGTTTGTACTTAAATATTTATCACCGCATTTACAGTTTGCACCGATAAAAGAAACAGTAATGTTACATATTACTTGTAGCGCACAACGAATGGGCTTAGAAAATAGCATGCTCACATTAGCTAAGTCTTGTGCTGAGGAAGTGATTGTGCCTGAACATATTCAATGCTGTGGGTGGGCAGGAGATAAAGGGTTTACCACGCCCGAATTAAATGCCGCAGCAGTACACACACTTAAGGATCAAGTACCTGAGGATTGTAAACGAGGATTTAGTAATAGTCGCACCTGTGAAATAGGCCTTTCACATCACAGTGGCATTCCTTATCAGTCTATTTTGTACCTAGTGGATGAAGCTACAGCATAGCAATAAGGAACAAACTCATCACTCTGAATCAAATAAAAGCCATTCTTATGAGTGGCTTTTTATTCACATAACACCTTTTTATTCATATAACACTAATAGGCTTGCGAAGACCAGCAATAACACCACTTAGTTGTTAATATAGCTGGTATAACTGAGCACAATAGTGAGAAAACGCGATAGCATTTGAAGTGAAATGATTCATCGCTTACTTTAAAAACAAATATTTATTACACTATTTTACCAGGTTAATCAGAATAATGAGTAACATAACAACCATCTGTATAACATGATGATAGCTAATATAAGTTAAGCAATGACATGATTATCTGACAGGTAACTCAATCCCTTCAAATAACTTATTTACTTCTGCGGTATATTTTAGTTGAATTGCTTTTTCCACTAAAGGTCGTGTTAAATGCGGTGCAAAGCGCACCATGAAATCATACATATAATCTCTTAAGAAAGAGCCTTTTCTAAAGCCAATACTGGTTAAACTGGATTTGAAAATATGACTCGCATCCAATACACAGAAATCATCATTATCATTAATGGCCATTGTTGCAATAACCCCCACACCTAAGCCTAATCGGACATACGTTTTAATTACATCTGCATCTGTTGCGGTGAACACAACATTTGGTTTATAACCTGATGCATTAAATGCTTCATCAAGTTCTGAACGCCCTGTAAAGCCAAAAATATAAGTCACAATAGGATGCTGTGCTATATCATCTATCGTTAGCTTATCAACTTTAGCCAGAGGGTGATCTTTAGGAACAATTACCGAGCGATTCCAGTGATAACAAGGCAGCATGATTAAATCTTGATAAAGATGTAACGCTTCCGTTGCTATTGCAAAGTCTGTCTTACCTTTAACTACAGATTCACTTATCTGAGTTGGTGTCCCTTGATGCATATGTAGAGACACTTTAGGGTAGCGCTTAATAAAGCCATTGATGATCTCAGGTAATGCATAACGCGCTTGCGTATGCGTTGTGGCAATATTTAATGTACCTTGATCTGGCATGGTATATTGATTAGCAACAGCTTTAATACTCTCTACTTTACCTAGTATTTCCGTTGAATAACGGATAATTTCTTGTCCCGCTGGCGTCACTTTAGTTAAGTGCTTACCACTGCGCTCAAAAATTTGAATACCCAGTTCATCTTCTAACATTCTAACTTGTTTACTAATGCCCGGCTGAGAGGTAAAAAGATTTTCAGCAGTAGCAGAGACATTCAAGTTATGATTGAGGACTTCGACAATATATCGTAATTGTTGCAATTTCATAAATTTATCAGCTTATATTTATTGAGTGCTTATAACGTTTAATTATAACAGAGTTATATAATCAAAAACTATCCTTTTTAATTTACTTATAAAAGTCTTTTATTATTAACGCTTATATTTGCTTAATTATCTAAAACTCTCCAAGAATTAAATGAGTCCTGTCCCCTTCTGCCAACCGTAAAATAATGAATTAATTTAGCATCATAGGACTGAATAAGTCATTCAAATAAAACAAACTTGATATAAATCATTAACTGTAGAGTGGTAAGTATTATGATAAATAAACAAAAAATTTATGAGGCCTGTTATGCAAATGATTACATCTGAACAACAAGTTCTTTTACAACAACAATTATTAATAGAGCTTTCAAAAATCAAAGAGAAAGTGAAAACAAGATTAGCCGTTTCTTCAAAAAAGTACTTGAACGATTTAGTTGATCAAGTGGATTATATGAATGCTGACGTATTAATCGATAATTTAATGTTAAGTGAAAGCCACTCCCTTAGTTTATACAAACAACAAATTCAAAGCATTGATGCGGCACTGCAAGGAATAGAGTTAGGACTCTATGGTTTGTGCTCAGATTGTGAAGCTCCACTGACCATTGACGAGTTACTCGTATGCCCGACTAAACAACGCTGTCAGGGCTGCGAAACGAAATATCAACAACAAAAAGTGAAAGGTTATAAACTATAAGCATATTCTTGTTAACTTTATAGGGAGGACTATGTTAAATTGCCTCCTTTTACTTTAACTAGAGCAGACACTTTGACCAACAATATTTCTTCTACAACTTCAAACGATGTCGCTAATAAACCTGAACTGGTCGCGGACAATTTACAACCTTTAATAAAACAGCAATGCACAAGTGATTTTGCACCACTTATTGCAGCATATAAAAAAACACAGGAACCAGAGCTGTTAACACTGTTCCCTGAAGCTGTTGCTATTATTGACCATTATTTAAAACTACCAACTTCATTATTACTGATTAACAGCCGACATTGGCAAAGTGCACAAAAATTGCTACAACAAATAATGCCAGAGCCAAGCAATAGCGCTTACTTATTAAGTTATGATAAAGAATCACTGTTTGGTCGTATTTCTGAAGCTCAAAATCACACATTGAGTATTCAAGAAGGTGAATTGATTAAACGCAATGATGGTGTGCTAACACTTAATATTAGCCCTTTATTAGTTGATCCTAGTCTTTGGTTTAGTTTGAAATCATTGTTACAACGTGGTTATTTACAAGCCAGTGATTTAGTCAACGCAGAAAAAATAAAAATAGCGTTACCAAACCTTTCATCTTGCTTCATCAACACTAAAATAATTTTAGTGGCAAGTCGTATGCAATTAGAAGAATTAATTCAGATTGATCCTGAATATACACAAGTATCTTCATTGTTTTGTGAGCTACCAAGCCAAGTGCACGTATCACAAAGTAACATTAATGCATTAATCAACTATTGCCACAAACAATGTCAAGAATTGAATATAAAGCCATTAGATGAACAAGCTTTACTGGCTTTATTTAATCACTTAAGCATGCAATGCCAACATCAACAGCAACTACTATTCTCACCTGAATTCATTGAGCAGATGCTACAATATGCCAATCTTTATACAGAAAATAATGAAGTCAGTGACAATGATTTACTTTGTTATTTTGATGAAATTGATAAAGCACAATCTTTAGCAAAAAAATACAGTGAGCAATCAATACTTGAAGGCCAGATTAATCTACAATTATCTGGCGAGAAGATTGGTCAAATCAATGGGTTATCTGTCGTTGAATTGTTAGGTTACCCATGCGAATTTGGTGAAATCTTTAGAATTTCAGCAAGTGACATGATTGGCGATGGTGAAATTATCGACGTAGAGCGTAAAGTAGAGTTAGCGGGTAATATTCATGCAAAAAGTACCTTAATCGTTCAGGGTTATTTGAATCATTTTTTCAGTCATATTGCTGCTTTCCCCTATTCATGTAATTTAGTCTTTGAGCAGTCATATCAAGAAAGTGATGGTGATAGTGCTTCTTTAGCTATCTTAATCGCTGTTATTTCTTGTTATTCACAATCCCCTGTTCAACAAAATGTATTTGTCACTGGTTCATTAGATCAACATGGTAATGTATTACCTATTGGCGGGATTAATCAAAAAATTGAATCGGTAACACGTTTATTTGAATTAGGTTTGCTATCTGATCCAGTTAAAGTTTTGATGCCAAGTGCGAATATCCTAAACTTAACCTTAAACCAAGCAACATTAGCGTTAATAGAAACAGGGAAAATTGTTGTTTACCCTATTGCTCATTGTCACCAAGCTTTCCCGATTTTATTGGGCAAAAGCTTTAAACAAGTGATTACAACGATTAATGCTAGAATTGAAGAAACAAATAAAGATGAAGCAGATGACTCGGATTTTAATTTGTTGTCTCGTCTAAAAAATGCATTATTTAGCTAAGGGTAAAGCGTCTTAAAAAATCATGTATTTTATAATTCTTGATTGTTTAAACCGCGTCATATAAAGTGTGCCGCTTAGTATTCCGTAGTATTAAGTTATTTTTTTGTTTAATACTTCACCTTCTCAAATTTTTAAGAAAAGAAATTATGACTAAAATCGTATCCCAAAAAGAGTTGGGTAAAAACTCTTACAACAAAGAAGAATTAATCAAATGTGGTCAAGGTGAGTTATTTGGTGAAGGTAACTGCCAACTTCCAGTTGACAATATGTTAATGCTAGACCGTATCATTTCTATCACTGAAGACGGTGGCGAGCATGGTAAAGGTGAGTTAATTGCAGAATTAGATATCGATAAAGCATTGTGGTTCTTTGAATGTCACTTCCCAAATGATCCAGTAATGCCTGGCTGTTTAGGGTTGGACGCTATGTGGCAGCTTGTTGGCTTCTTCCTTGGTTGGAGCGGCGGTCCAGGCAAAGGTCGTGCACTAGGTGTAGGTAATGTTAAATTTACTGGTCAAGTTTTACCAACGGCTAAAAAAGTAACTTACCGTATTACTATGAAACGTTTAATCATGCGTAAATTAGTAATGGGTATTGCTGATGGTGTGGTTGAAGTAGACGGTAAAGTTATCTACACAGCTGAAGATTTGAAAGTAGGTTTATTTGTAGATACTTCAAGCTTCTAAAGCAAAAATTGATTATCATTTAAGGCACCAATTATTGAAAAAGTAATTGGTGCTTTTTTTTATCCAAAATTTCTATAAATCAACACCGTATAAGGATTGTCATGGGCCGCCTATTTGGTTTTATTAAAAATGTTTTTGTAAAAGCCGCGAAACTAATCAATTTCATTCGTTTGTTAATCGTTAATGTTATATTTATTGCCGTTATTTTGTTCTTTTACTTCTCAGTGACCACTGAAGAAACCCCGATTATTGTTGAAAATAACTCAACGTTATTAATTAATTTTAATGGTCGGCTTGTAGAACAAAAACAACCCATTGATTTATCACAAGCGTTATCTAAACAACTAACAGCTAGCAACCCTAACACAACACAGGAATATGAAGTTGAACAGGTTATTAATACCATCAAACATGCACAGAAAGATGATAACATTTCAGCGCTTGCTATTAATCTCACTAACCTTCAGCCTGCCAGTTTAAATCAGCTTACTGATATTGGGGAAGCGATCAGCGAATTTAAAGATGAAGGAAAATCTGTTTCTGTCTATTCTGATAATTATAGTCAGTCACAATATTACCTAGCCAGTTTTGCTGACGACATTACGTTAGCGCCTAATGGCATGGTTGCTTTACAGGGTTATGCAGTTAATCGATTATACTTTAAAGATTTATTAGACTCGTTATTGATCACTCCCCATATTTTTAAAGTCGGTACCTATAAATCCTTTGTTGAACCGTTCACTGAAACTTCAATGTCTGATTATAGTAAACAAGCTAATCAACATTGGCTTGATCAAATATGGCAGAGTTACATAGAACGTGTAATAGCTAACCGTGATAAAAATCCGTTGATCAATATTGATTCGATCAATCCTGATCTAGCAACACTTAAGAAAAACTTACTAAATGCATCTGGTGATGCCAGCAAGTATGCAAAATCTGTCGGTTTAGTAGATAGATTAGCCTATGTTGATAGCTTTATTGAAAACTTGAAATCACCACAACAAGAGCAAAATAAAACATCTCATATCATTAATTATCATTTCTATAGCAGCACCATCCCTTCTCGTTATCAAGAAACAGGGGTGAATGATCAAGTTGCCGTTATCCATGGCTCAGGCGAAATTGTGTCAGGCTATGCGCAAGGCGTCGCTATTAGTGACAAAAACTTTAATAAATTAATTAAACAAGCAATTAACAACAAACGGATTAAAGCTGTTGTGTTACGTTTGGATACACCTGGAGGCAGTGCGTTTGCTTCTGAAAATATTCGCCAACAGGTACTTGCTTTAAAAACAGCCAATAAAAAAGTGATTGTTTCTATGGGCTCTGTAACAGCTTCAGGCGGTTACTGGATTGCTTCAGCTGCAGATAAAATTATTGCCTCACCGACTACATTAACGGGTTCAATAGGTATTTTTGGTATGTTCGCAACCATTGATAAGTCATTAAATAAGATTGGTGTCTATCAAGATGGAGTTTCAACCAATGAACTTGCAAATATCGGTATTACACAGCCTTTAACACCTGAATTAGCAGAAATTTTTCAAATAGGCATTGAAAGTGGTTATGAGAACTTTCTCAGTGTGGTTTCTGAAGGGAGAGATATGACTAAGGAAGAGGTTGATAATGTTGCTCAAGGGCGTGTATGGACTGGTATTGACGCTATTGAAAATGGCTTAGTAGATGGGCTTGGGAATTTACAAGATGCCATTGCACTTGCTGCTCAGCTAGCTGAGTTAGATAAATTCGATACAGTGTCAATACAACCAGAAATGACCCCCAAACAATTATTTGTTCATAGAGTATTGTCAGCATCGATCAGCTACTTACCAACAGGCATTATTCAGCAACCCGCTTTATTTTCAATGTTTGAAAAGTTACAACAACAAACTGATTTCATGACGCGAATCAATGACCCTAAAAACCAATACATCTATTGTACTGTTTGCCAAATTCAATAGTGATGTATTATTAAAATATATTTCCAATTAGCAACACCTCGGTTTTCTTAATGATGCTGAGGTGTTTACCTCTAGAGTCCCTCATGACAAAAAATATTTACCCTTTAGATAATTACACCGAGTCAGGTAATTTAAAAGCCCCTACTCTACTGATCTTAATTTTATTATTTTTAGCCAGAACTTGGGCATTATTGAGCATCTCATTGGTTTCTCAACAAACAGGGAATCAATTACTTAGCATATTCTATCCCAATAAATTACATTTTTATCAAGGTTTACTGATTGGTTGTTTAGCGATCATTGTTTTTGCTATTTATGGAAGAAGACATGCAGAAGATAAATGGGCGCACAAGTGCTGGCCATTTTGTTTATTTATGATCTGGGCAGCGGTTATCTTAGATTGTATCTTGCAGGTTTATTATTTATCAACTATTCATTTTCATTATTCATTAACAGCTTCTATACAGCTCGTTATTACACTATGGAGCCTAATCTATATTGTCAAAAGCCAACGATTTAAAGATAGTTTCAAATCAATTACTGCGACTAAGTAATAAGTAATGATATTAAAAACTAGTGCGTTATTTACAATGATGAGCGACTTATTTGCATCGTTAAAAAATTTTAATTAATAAGGAGCCTCGCGAAACACCTCATAGTGAATATGTAGATATAAAAATGCCTCATAAATGAGGCATTGAATTTACTAACTTAATTTACTATATCTTAATGCAGTTTTAATCTTGGTCGTAACACGCGATTAATTTTTTCTACAATCGTCATTAATCCAGTACGAATATAACCATGTAATGCAACTTGATGCATTCTGTATAACGACACATACACAACTTTAGCTAAACGCCCTTCAACCATCATTGAACCACGCATCAGGTTACCCATCAAACTCCCAACAGTACTGTAATTACTCAATGATACAAGTGAGCCATAGTCAGTATATTTATATTCTGATAATGGTTTTTCTTTTAATGTCGCCATAATGTTTTTACCAACCAAACTAGCCATTTGGTGAGCAGATTGGGCACGTGGAGGAACAAAGCCACCTACAGGCAATGCGCAACTTGCACAATCGCCGATTGCGTAAATATCATCATCTTGAGTTGTTTGTAATGTAGGTTTTACAACCAGTTGGTTGATTCTATTCGTTTCTAAACCTGCTAATTCTTTAAGATAATCAGGCGCTTTTATACCAGCAGCCCAAACAATTAAATCCGCTTTAATTAGCTCACCAGATTTAGTTATTAAGCCCTTTTCATTTGCTTCCGTCACCATGGTGTTAGTACGGATATCAACCCCTAATTTTAATAACTCTTGATGAGCAGAGGCAGAGATACGCTCAGGAAGTGCTGGCAATATAGTACTACCTGCTTCAATCAAATTAACATGTAAATCGGCACTTTTTATGTGAGAAAAACCATAACTGGACACTTGTTTAAGTGAATTATATAGCTCTGCAGATAGCTCTACGCCTGTTGCACCCGCACCTATAATAGAAACATTCACTGAATTCGTTTCTTTCACACCTAGCTGCAAATATTTATTGAGCATTCTATGGTGGAATTTTTTTGCCTGGTCAGGACTGTCTAAAAAGATACAGTGTTCGCTCACACCTTTAGTGTTGAAGTCATTGCTAACACTTCCCAATGCCATCACCAAAATATCGTATTCGAGCTTACTTTCAGGCAGTATCATACAGCCTTCTTCGTCATAGATAGGGTCAATAGAAATGGTTTTGGCAACACGATCTAAGTTGCGCATCGCACCTAATTTAAAATGAAAAGAATGATTTGTTGCATGAGCACGGTAACTAACAGCATCAATACCATCATCTAACGATCCCGCTGCTACTTCATGTAACAAGGGTTTCCATAAATGCGTACTATTTTTATCAACTAATGTGATATGTGCTTTATTTTTACGACCTAATTTATTACCTAATTTAGTCGCTAACTCTAAACCACCTGCGCCACCACCAACTATGACTACCTTTTTCATGATTACCTCTGTTATTAAGTTTTTTTACAAAAGACACTAATAATAATTTAATCAATCTTACTCATTGCAGTATCAATTCTATTGCTTCAACGCTGAAAAGTAGTTATTTCAAACGATCAAAACATAACATTAATAGGTTGCTTGAGTATAAGATAAATATACTTTATAAAAAACTTGATCTAGATCTCATTTGTTGGAGTAGAAGAATATAAAAAAAGGAGACCTTAGTCACGAAAATTTATTTAAAATGAGAAGCTAAACAAGTAAATATTCAATATTGGTTATTTAAGAGAGGTAAAGATCAGATAAATAAAATCTATTAGCTGATCTTTATTAACAATGAAAACACAGTTTTTATATTTTACCTTCCGCTTTAAATTTTTTAATCGTCGGTAAATGCACAGCAATATCTCTAAATTTATGCCCTTGCTTATCATCAAAGATAATTGGGTAATAATCAGTTAACTCATAATTACTCAGTTTACTATCGATCACATCATCAACAGTAGACAGGATACATAAACATTGATGCTTATTATTCTCTCTAAAGTCTTCGCTACATTTACTACCAATATCAAAATATTCTTCAGGCCATTCAATGCGCCCCACCATATTATCTTCCGGATGCAAATTAGGGTTAAAAATAACTTGTTTTATACCGCATAAAAAACCAATACGTTCACTCCAATAACCGCCTAAACCAACGCCGCAGATTAGGGGATTCTTATCGTCGCTGGTTCGAATATGGCTATGTACTTCTTTAAGGATATGGCTCATATCAAGTTTCGGGTGGATTGTGCTGTAATGGACAAAACGCACGTCTTGATCAATAAACTTTAACTGCATCACTTTTTCATGGTTGCCAGGACTTGTTGCATCGAAACCGTGTAAATAAATGATCATATGAAACATTCCACCTTATAATTATTATTTGTTAACGTAGCTGTACTACCAGTTTATGTAAATTGCTTAATTGTGCAAGCACTGCACCGCACTAATTAGACTCGCTCTACAAACTCTAGTAATAACTGCTTACTTTGTAAGTAGATAGGGTTCTTATTTAAGGGTAAAGCTAAAGCGCCTTTACGATGTAATAAGCTTGAAATAATCGCTTCATTGCTAACAGCAGGTTGCTGTAACCCATCTAAGATGGTCATCGCAGAAGGTGTATCATTACAAGCCAAAATCAAGTCACATCCAGCTTCAATAGCACTTTCTGCTCTAGACAAATGATTGCCTACAAAACTGGCTCCATGCATCGAAATATCATCACTAATAATCGCCCCTTTAAAACCCAATTGTTGTTTTAAAACAGTCTTTAACCAATACGCTGAAAACCCGCAAGGTAAAGCATCACATTCTGAATAAACAACATGCGAAGGCATAATCGCATTTAATTTTTGCTGCTTAATAAGTGCTTCAAAGGGTTGCATATCGTTTTTTGTAATATCTTCAAAACTTCTAGCATCAACTGGTAAATCAACGTGAGAATCTGCTTTAACGCTACCGTGACCTGGGAAATGTTTTCCAGTACTTGCCATGCCGGCTAAGCGCATTCCATCAATGTATGCACAGGCTAATGTCTCGACTTCCATTGGGTTAGCGCTGAATGCCCTTTCTTTAATCACATCAGAGATGCCATTGATGTCTAAAACAGGCGCAAAACTCAAATCAATATCACAAGCAATGAGCTCACTGGCCATCACAAAAGCACTGGCTTTTGCTAACGTTAATGCTTCTTCCTTTGATTCTGAATGAGTAACTAATGACCCACTCGAAGGTAGATTAACGAAACCTTCTCTAAACCTTTGTACCCTTCCACCTTCATGGTCGACACTAATAATAAGCTGATTTTGTGCATAAAACCGTATCTCAGCAACCAATTCTTTTAATTGCACAACATTATCAAAGTTTCTTGTAAATAAAATAACACCTGCGACAAAAGGATGCGCTAAGTACTGTTTTTCTTCATTGGTTAAGCAATAACCTTCAACATCTAAAATAACTGGACGCATTTTCTTTTTCCATTTAAAAAAACCAGCAATGCTGGTTTTAGGTACTCAATGATACAAATATTATATTGTAAAATATAATAGATGCAGTGTAGATAGGCTGACTAACCTATTCTTTCTAATAACCTATGCACTTCTTGTAATTTATCTTCGTCTGCATCTAATAGTTTAACGAGGATCGCTTTTGCATTTTTTTTCTCGTCTATCTCTAAATACGCTCTTGCTAAATCTAATTGCGCAGAGATACGGTCAGCGTCAGTATCAAAGTCTGTTGCATTAATGACATCTGGAAATTCATCTAATCCAAAATCTAAATCAAACTCCTCTTCTGACACTTCATTACCGTCGTTATTTGATAAAAGATAATCTATCGCTATATAATCTTGATCTGTTTTATCGTCATCTGTACTAGCATGATCTTGTTGTCCTTTATCCTGAGGATCATCAATGACAACTTTACTTTCAGCAGCTTCTTTAGCTTCATGCAGGGAATCATCAGTGATAACTGTACTTCTATCAGCTTCTGAAGCTTTATCCTGAGGATCATCAATGACAACTGTATTTCCATCAACTTCTGAAGCTTTATCCTGCGGATCATCAGTAATAACTTTAGATCCACCGGCTTCTAAAGCTTTATCGTGAGGGCCATCAGTGACTACTTGACCTCCACCAGCTTCTTCAACTTGACTATTTTCAGCCTCAGCCCTGTGCGTATTTTCTTCTACGACTTTTTTATTCGTCTGTTCTTGCTCGTCACCTATTGTTAACGAATCAACTTTGTCAGTTTGTTGCTCATTTTCTGTATCAAGTGCTTCAGGTAGACCGTGTACATGTTCAGATGAGTCGGTCGCTTCTACAAGATGTTCATCAACTGATTCTTTACTTGCGCTTAACCTATCCTCAGAATCTAAGTATTCTTCAATATCCGATAAGACAATTGTTTTCGCAACGAAATCTTCTAGATCATTATCTATCGCTTCAAGCTTGTCTTTAATTACCTCTATTTCATCATCATTTTTTAAAACAGTAAGCTCAGATAGCAAGATATCAAAATCATCTAATTCATCTAAGCCGTCTAGCTCGCTGCCCGCTATTTCAGATTTGTTAGGATCTTCAGCCTGTAGACTATCTTGATTGTTTTTTCGACGTAACAAGAATAAAAAAATCGCTGTCAACAGAATCAATGGCACTAAAATGGCAGAAATTAAAGCAATAGGAGAATCTGTAATATAACGAAAAATTGCATTGTGAAAGCCTTCACCGCTATATGGAGATTGCTCAAAACTTTCTATTTTTGCTTTATACTCTTCAACCAAACTTTGCAGTTCATCTTCAACACTTGCACCTTTGTTAAGTTGATTAGACAAAAGTGTTATTTGCTCACTTAAAGGTTGTAAGCGTTGTTTTAATACTTTATTTGCTTCTGTAACTGTATTTAATTGCTCATATAGCAACGCTAATTCTTTATCGATATCAGATTGCGTCTTTTCTGTTTGCGCTTGATTTTGCAGCTCTGCTTCGCTAAAAGGGGCTGGGAGTGAGTTAGACTCTTTCTGCTCAACTTCCATCTCTTCAATAAGTGCTTGCGCAACAGAATCAGTTGTTTGTTCAGTTTCACTTGTTTTAACAGATTCTTCAGCGATGCTTTGATTATTACCCGTCTCATCACCCGTATTTAAATCAACAATGTCATCGTTCTCTTGACTTGCTGTATTTTCATTAACCTGTTTAGCATCATTAACTTCTTCTGATTGAACAGATTGACCTACATTATTAAAAACGTTCTCTTCAGCAAGTGATGGATCAGTTTCAACCTCTTGCTCTACGTCTGTAACCAGTGCTTCTTTCTTATCCAATTCTGTTGTTTGTTGAGTTTCCGATAAATCGACGTGCGCATCTAGATTCGTCGTATCTTCGCCTACTGTTAAATTGACTTGAAGATCTGCAGTTGATGACGCTTCGTCTTCTGTAAGATCAGTTTGCTCATTCTCAACATCTGTAACCTTAGTATTACCTTCTACTAGGTTAGCTTGATCATTCACAGAGACTTTGTCTTCAGCGACGACTAAAACCTCTTCAGAATTAGCTCCTGTTTGATCTTCTTCATTTAATAATTCTGTTGTAGAAGCTTCATCAATAATAGATGATTCAGGTACACTTGTTGTATTTAACTCTTCGACATCATTTTCTTTATCTAATGCACTTGTCTGTTCCTGAGTGTCGGATTTTTCATTAATAGAAGGCAAGTCAGAAAGATATATCATTCCCTGATCTGTATCTTCTGCCTCATCTTGAGATCTTGCTTGTTGAATAGTCGCTATGTCAGGAAGGTAATATTTAGCGTCAGTTGGTGCTACTGTCGTTACATTATCAACAGGAAGCTCATCTGTATTCTGTGTTGTAGGCTCTAAGGCTAACTGCTCACTATTATCTTGATCTTTTATGTTTAAGTCAGCTTGTGCTTTTACATTACTAAGATGAGATACTTTATTAGGACCAATATTTAATAACTTAAGTGCTTCAGCATTTCGTTGCTCTGCTATGAAAGCTGTTGAGGGAATATCAATCACTGAATTAATGATTATTTTATTAATATCGCCATTTAAAAACGCTGATGGATTCGTTTTGTAGATAGCAAGGAGTGTTTGATATACAGAAACGTCTTTATTAGGGCGCAGTTTATTAGACACTGACCACAATGTTTCGTAGGTAGTAATAGGACCGTATGTTTGCTTGGTAACATAATGTTGAAATTGATTGTCTGCAGATGATGTATCGCTATAAACATTAACAGTACTGATTAACGCAGTACAGCAAACAAAACTAAGCAAAATGCGATTCATAAACGATCCTTGTAAGGGAATAGCAAAGTATTATGCGGAAAACTATTATATAAACTATTAACTACAATGTTTTAACTAACTCATTGTATTAAAGTAGATAATCAATTATCTATTACCTACTTTAACACTTAAGTAGATAATTTATAAATAAGTATATGCTAACTTTTCCATAACAAGTACTGCATTAGTGGCAACACCGTAATACACATTATCTGCACTTACCCATAAATTAATACCAGCCGCGTCACAGGTATCCCTACGTAAACGACCAACATGCACTTCAACATTACCCACCACGTCATCAATCATATTTGCATAGGCATCAACAGATTCAGAAAGCACAATATTATCACTGTGGTGTAATGCGTTTGCCACCTCTTCTAATTCAACTGGATAATGGGTTACAACATGAACCGCTTGTGAACATCCATAAAACATCGGCACAACCACTTGTGTAGTCGAAACAACCATTTCAGGATCATTTAACAAACGTCTTGTCTCTGCTGCCAAACGTAATTCAGAAAAAGTAATACCATCTACGTTAAAATCATCAAGTTGTGGTACAACGTTAAATGCAATTTGTTGACCAAACTGATATTGTTCAGGCTCTTTAGCATTCAGTAACCTTGCCGTTTCACCCGCTAATGCTGTTACGCCTTTCTTACCTATCGATGAGACCGATTGATAGCCTGCAACAGTAACGCGTTTAATACCAACTTCTTGGTGAATCTGTTTAATTGCAAGCGTTAGCTGTGCTGTTTCAGGACTTGGAATTGCGATAATATTTGATTCAACATAACGTGAAATATCATCATCATTAATCCCTGTTTGCACTAAAGGAACATCGGCAGCTTCTAAGTAGTAACCACTAATGTCGATAACAACACAATGTTCCTTAGCGATCGGAATCCATTGCTCTGCAATAGCACGGTCTGATAAAAATAGTGCAATGTCCGCTTGTTGCCAATCAAATGTTTCAATCTCTTGCACATCAACAGGCTTCCCTGAGTACATAACAGAGTTAGTTTCACATTCAGTTGTACTCACTGGAAAAACATTATTAATTGCAAAGTCACGCTTTAGTAATACTTCTAACGTGGTTTCTATACAACCATCTATTTCACCAACGAGCGCAACATTATATTCTTTATTCATTTTAAGCCTTTTATTTAATGTGAATGTTAAAACCAATCTTGCTTAAATTAATTGGGTTTACCATCTTATAATTTTTATCTGATAGATTAATCGTAACAGTCGAAAGTTCCCTGCGTTCAGGATAATTTTTTCTCATATGATCAAATCCATTGGCATTATTCACTTTCTCTCTAAATAACGCATCGTCTCTTCGTACATCGTAAATAACGTGAATTAAAGACTTTACCAAGTCACTTGTTAATGGTGCATCGACTGTAATCTCACTAATACTTGGTTTCGCCATTAACTGACGGCTGGATAGAACAGGCTCTTCGCCAAGGAACTGACATAATGCTTGATAAAGCATTTCTGTGCCACGTACTCGGCCATCGATACTATAGCCTGCTATATGTGGTGTCGCTAATGTAACGTAAGGTAATAGTTGTGTTTCAATATTAGGTTCATTTTCCCAGACATCTAATACCAGACAAGGTGCTTTATTAGCTTTGGCTAAGGTTAACAGCGCTTGGTTATCAATGACTTCTCCACGACAAGCATTAATTAAAATTTGCTCTGAGCTTAGTTGAGCCAACACCTCATGACCAAAAAGATGAGTCGTTTTGTATTCACCCGATGTAACTTTTGGTACATGAAGACTAATAATGTCAGATTCAAGAACGTCATTAAATTCACAAAATGTACGCTGATCGCCTGCAGCTACTAAAGGAGGATCATATAAAATACAATTAACACCTAAGCCCGTTAGCACTTTATGCACTGCACTCCCTGTATTTCCCGCGCCAACAATCGCAACACATTTATCCGTTAGGTTAAATTGCTGCTTTTCAGCTAATACAAGCAATGAGCTTAACACATACTCAGCAACAGATACTTTATTGCAACCAGGGGATGAACTAAAACCAATATTACGTTGTTTTAAATAATCTAAATCGATGTGATCAGTACCAATCGTTGCTGTACCCACAAATTTAATGTTCTCATTGAGCGCGAGTAATCTTGAATTAACGTTGGTAATCGACCTAACGAGTAGAATATCCGCATCTTTAACCGCTTCTGCAGATAAATCACGTCCTGCAAAAGAAATAACCTCACCGAATAAACCAAAAAATTCTTTGCCATAAGGCATATTCTCATCTACATAAATTTTCATAGGTTAAGTTCACACTTTATTTTATAACCAAAAAAAGGAGCCAAGGCTCCTTTTTAACGAATACACAGTAACGCTTATTTATAACGTTGGAATACTAATGTTGCATTCGTACCACCAAAACCAAAGCTATTTGACATCACAGTATCAAGTTTAGCGGCTTCAGGTGTATTTTTAACGATAGGTAGATTTGTTGCTTTCTCATCCACTTCTTCAATGTTACAAGATGCAGAGATGAAATCATTTTCCATCATTAACATGCTGTAAATTGCTTCATGAACACCAGCTGCACCTAGTGCATGACCAGTTTGCGATTTAGTTGCACTGATTTTTGGTGCATCATCACCAAATACTGCATTAATCGCTTCTAATTCTTTCACATCACCAACAGGCGTCGATGTACCATGTGTATTTAAGTAATCTACTTTACCTTCAACAGTAGATAATGCTTGTTCCATACAACGAACAGCACCTTCACCAGATGGAGCAACCATATCGTAACCGTCTGACGTTGCGCCATAACCAACAATTTCAGCATAGATTTTTGCGCCACGAGCAAGTGCGTGCTCTAATTCTTCAACGACAACCATACCGCCGCCACCAGAAATAACAAATCCATCACGCTTCGCATCATAAGTACGAGAAGCTTTTTCAGGTGTTTCATTGTATTTGCTTGATAATGCGCCCATTGCGTCAAATTCACAAGCCATTGTCCAATCTAGTTCTTCACCGCCACCAGCAAAAACAATATCTTGTTTACCTAACTGGATTTGTTCAAGTGCATGACCAATACAGTGTGAACTTGTTGCACAAGCAGAACTCATTGAGTAGTTAATACCTTTTATTTTAAAAGGCGTTGCAACACATGCAGACGTTGTACTCGCCATCGTACGAGGAACCATATAAGGACCAACACGACGAACACCTTTTTCTACCATGATATTACATGCATCAACTTGGTTTTTTGAAGAACCACCGCCTGAACCTGCCACTAAACCTGTACGAGGGTTTGAAACCATCTCATCAGATAATTTAGCATCTTCAATCGCTTCTTGCATTGAAAGGTAAGTGTATGCAGCTGCATCACCCATAAAACGCATTACTTTACGATCGATATGTTCAGAAGGTGTCATTTTTAAATCACCCCAAACTTGGCTGCGCATACCAATTTCTTTAAATTGCTCAGAAAATGTGATGCCTGACTTGCCACTTTTGAGTGAAGCTAAAACTTCTTCTTTATTGTTACCAATACTAGAAACAATACCGATACCTGTAATTACTGCTCTTTTCATTGTTAAGCCTTTATTGCTTGAGGGACTAATTATTATATTTTAACTTAGAATGGAATATTATTCTTAAATAACTCTAAGTGCTATAAAATATATTGAAATATATTAAGGAATATAACTTGTATCAACCTAAAAACAATATTATTACCCATGCAAAACTCGACTGGTCAGATCAGTCAGAGCCGTTTTCTACGCAATTTGATGATATTTATTTCAATAATAATCAAGGAGTTAAGGAGTCACAATACGTTTTTTGTGAGGGTAATACGCTAGAAAATCGCTGGTTAACTTATCCTACAAATACTTTTTGTATCGCAGAAACAGGATTTGGCACTGGGCTTAATTTTATCAATACCGTGTCTCAATTTTGTCTATTTCAACAAAAAAATCCACACGCTAACCTTCAACATTTACATTTTATTAGCTTCGAACAGTACCCATTAGCTAAAAATGACTTAATTATAGCGTTACAAAAATTCCCACAATTTAAACAAACGATTGACCAACTGATTGCGCAGTACCCTATTTCATTAACGGGTTGTCATCGCTTAATATTAAATGAAGGTCACATTGTTTTAGATTTATGGTTTGGTGATGTGAATGAACAAATTGAACAGCTAAACGCATCGCAACCTGAAATAGTAGATGCATGGTATTTAGACGGCTTCAACCCGCATAAAAATCCTGATATGTGGCATTTACCTTTATTTAAGAAGATGTATCAACTGACTAAATCAGATGCCACATTAGCAACATTTACAGCAGCAGGTTTTGTAAGAAGAGCATTAATAGAAGCAGGCTTTATCATGAGCAAGCGTAAAGGTTATGGTAAAAAACGTGAAATGTTAGTGGGTAAGGTGAACAAACCCAGCACACAAACCAGCACAATAAAAGAAATTGCTATTGTAGGCGGCGGTATTGCGGCATTAACGGCTGCCCTTTCATTAGCAAAGCGAAATTATAAGGTTACAGTGTACTGTAAAGACAAAACCTTAGGCGTAGGCGCATCAGGAAACTTACAAGGTGCACTTTACCCCTTAGTCAATGAGCAGCATAGCCCATTAAGCCAACTGTTTACTAATGCTTATTTATTTGCACTAAACTTCTATCAACAACTTAATACAAAGTACCCTTTTGCGCATAACTTTAATGGCTTATTACAATTAGCCTATGACCAAAGCGCCACCACTAAGTTACAAAAAATAATGAAGGCCTCACTGCCAGATCAATTATTACAATGGGTTACTCCCGAAACAACGGATCAATTAGCAGGAATACCAATCAATACACCTGCCCTGTATTATCCAACGGCCGGTTGGTTGAGCCCTCGCCAATTAATACAATCGTTATTGCAACAGTTACAAACCTTTAAACAGGTAACGATCCAATACAATCAACAAATAGAAAGCGTTAACTACCAGCAGACATCGAAACAATGGCAATTAACAACTTGCGACGAAACACCTACTACCCATAACCACCATACTGTCGTAATCGCCGCAGGTTTTGATAGTATTAAGTTTGAACAATGTAAAGCAGTACCATTATCTGCCGCGAGAGGACAGGTAAGTCATATTCCAACCAATCAAAACTTACAACAATTAAATATCACACTTTGCCATGAAGGTTACCTGACACCGGGCATTGATGGGCAGCATTGTATGGGGGCAACCTTTAAACGCCACGACGAAAATACACAATACCGAGAATCTGAACAGGCAGACAATACCAATAAACTTAAAAAGTGTGTTAAGCAATCTTGGGTAGACAGTATTAACACAACTGACCAAGCACATATCGGGATCCGCTGTACCACCAGAGATCACTTTCCTTACGTCGGCGCTTTAACTGATTATCAAACACTGAAAAGTGATTATCAAATGGGTACTAAAACCGTCACTGACTTGCCGAATATTTATTTATTTACAGGGTTAGGCTCTCGAGGTTTATGCAGTGCGCCTTTATTAGCAGAAGTGATCGCGAGTAAAATCAATAATGAAAGTTTGCCTATTTCAAAAGAAATTAATGAAAAGATTAAAATCCCTCGACAATGGATTGCTTATATCAATAAAAATAAACCCTTAAAAGTTTAATAAATAATCATTTTTAATAAATTTATCAACTATTTAATCATGCGTATAGGATTCACCTTTTTTAAAAGGTGAATTTACGTTAATCTAAGCTTCCGGTTTAAGGTTTAAGTATGCCTTTTTAAAAGTTAACGAGAAAAATTACAGCTTAATGAAATATTCCCGCGTTTATATCAATAGTATGGCTTATCAATTAGCCCCTGAAGTGGTTTCAAGTAAAGACTTAGAATCTCGCCTTACCCCCTTATATCAAAAGTTACGTATTCCTACAGGACAACTTGCAGCGCTTACAGGTATCGAAGAAAGAAGATGGTGGCCTAAAAATCATCGCCTTTCTGATGGTGCTATTGAAGCCGCAAAAAAATCAATCGAGGAAGCGAATGTCAATATTGATGATATTGGCGCGGTGATCTATACCGGAGTCTGTCGTGACCAACACGAACCGGCAACCGCTTGTCGTATAGCCGCTGAAATCGGCGTAAAAAGTCACGCTGCAGTCTACGATATAAGTAATGCTTGCTTAGGTGTATTGTCAGGTATATTAGATATAGCGAATCGTATTGAGCTAGGACAAATTAAAGCGGGCTTAGTTGTTTCATGTGAGTCTGCACGCCACATTGTTGATATCACAATCGATAATATGATTTCTAATCCAAGTATTCAAAACTTCTCACAGTCTCTAGCAACATTAACCGGCGGTTCAGGCGCTGTTGCAGTCTTGTTAACTGACGGCTCTTTAGATTTAAATACTGACAAACAACA
Organism: Psychromonas aquatilis; assembly: GCF_038155185.1. Classification (NCBI taxonomy): domain Bacteria; kingdom Pseudomonadati; phylum Pseudomonadota; class Gammaproteobacteria; order Alteromonadales; family Psychromonadaceae; genus Psychromonas; species Psychromonas aquatilis. The sequence goes on along the minus strand of NZ_JBAKAZ010000007.1, from coordinate 32,718 downwards.
TAAATTATTAGGCGCAAGTCAACTTTCAGCACCACAACACCATGACCTATGCCATTGGGGCCTCCAAGAAGTTGGTTTGAAATTACATAAAGAATTTATGCGTACCAATGCAGTGCCTTTATTAAAAGAAGGCGTCGCACTGGCACGTGATACATGGTCTGATTTCTTAACAAAAATGCACTGGTCAGTTGATAATGTTAATAAAGTGATTTGTCACCAGGTTGGTTCAGCTAATCAAAAACAGGTGCTTACTGCGCTTAATATTGACCCGCAGAAAGAATTCCCTACTTTCCAAAAATTAGGCAACATGGGGACAGTATCCTTGCCTATCACAGCAGCTATTGCTGATGAACAAGACTTCCTGAAAAAAGGAAATAAAGTGAGCTTCCTAGGAATAGGTAGTGGTTTGAATTGTATAATGCTTGGATTGGAGTGGTAGTATGAGCCTGGATATTTTGTTTCCATTTAGAAGAAATTTTTTAGACTTAAACGGTCATCAATACCATTACTTAAATGAAGGTAAAGGTGAACCCGTTGTCATGGTGCACGGCAACCCAAGTTGGTCTTTTTACTACCGTAATCTGGTGACCGAGTTAAGCCACGAATATCAATGTATTGTCCCTGACCACATTGGTTGTGGTTTTTCAGAAAAACCCGGTGATGATCAGTATGATTATACATTAAACCAACGAATTAATGATCTTGAGTCATTACTGGACCACTTGCAAATTAAAGAGAATATTACATTAGTGGTTCATGATTGGGGTGGAATGATTGGTATGGGGTACGCAGCGCGATATCCAGAACGCATAAAACGCTTAGTTATTTTAAATACCGGATCTTTTAACTTGCCTTCAACAAAAAAGTTTCCACTGCCTTTATGGATATGTAGAAATACTTATTTAGGCACGGTTTTAGTTCGTGGCTTTAATGCATTTTCATCTATTGCCTCTTATGTCGGTGTTAAACGTAAACCTATGTCTAAAGCGGTTAGAAAAGCTTACGTAGCCCCTTTTAATTCTTGGAAAAATCGTATTTCAACATTACGTTTTGTGCAAGATATTCCGCTTTCGCCAACGGATAGAAACTATCAATTAGTTGAAAGCATTGATCAAAGCCTACCACAGTTTCAAGATGTCCCAACGCTTATTTGCTGGGGTCTAAAAGACTTTGTATTTGATAAAAGCTTTTTAGATGTGTGGAAGCAAAAAATGCCACATGCAGAAGTAAATGAATTTGCCGATTGTGGTCACTATATTCTTGAAGATGCAAGCAACGAAGTGATCAATCTAGTGCAATCCTTTATGAGTAAACATCCATAAATGGGCAAAAACAACGTAACACCAACAACCAGTAAACAAGCAGATGGTAACCTATGTCGCCATCTGCAAACAGCCGCTAAAAAAACACCTAAAAAGTTAGCCGTTAGTGTCCAGAAAAAAGCATTTTCACAACTAACCTATCAAGAAATGACTTTCTCAGAGTTACACCATAGCAGTGACGATATAGCTCATGCATTGACTGAGTATGGTCTAAAGCCTGGTGATAAAGCCGTATTAATGGTTAAACCGAGCATTGCTTTTTTCTGTTTAACATTTGCCTTATTTAAAGCCGGCATCATTCCCATCTTAGTTGACCCAGGTATGGGTGTAAAAAACCTTAAACAATGTTTTGAAGAGTCTCAACCGGATGCCTTTATTGGTATTCCTAAAGCACACCTAGCGCGACTTTTATTCTCATGGGGTAAACAGTCCTTAAAATACATTATTAATGTCGATGGACCTGCTTGCTTTGGCGGTAAGCAACTTAATACTATTTTAAAAAAATACCCACGTACTAAACGTTTTAAGATAGAACAACTAAAGATAGATCAATTAGCAGCGATCTTATTTACAAGTGGCAGCACAGGCATTCCAAAAGGTGTTGAATACACCCATCATATGTTCGAAGCACAAATCAAAGTATTACAAAAAGACTATCGTATAAAGTCTGGTGAAGCTGACTTAGCTACTTTCCCTTTATTTTCTTTGTTTGGACCAGCACTAGGCATGGCTTCTATTGTCCCTGATATGGATGCGAGCCAACCTATAAAAGCCAATCCTGATTATATTTTTGCTGCCATTGAACGTTACCAATGTACTAATCTATTTGCTAATCCCGCATTATTGTCTTTATTAGGTCAAGCAGGTAAACAAAAACAACTTAGCTTGCCTAGTTTAAAACGTGTGATTTCAGCTGGTGCACCGGCTACCATTAGCTCAATCAAATTATTTAGTGAAATGCTAACGCAAGATGCACAAGTAATTAACTCATATGGTGCAACAGAATCCTTACCTATCAGTAAAATAGGCAGTAAACAGCTATTAAAAACAACCTCCATTACTGACCAAGGTGGTGGCATTTGTGTTGGTGAAGCGGTCAAGAATGTAGATATTAAAATCATTGCTATCACAGATCAGGTGATTACTCAGTGGGATGATAGCTTAGCATTAGCCCCTTTTGAAATTGGTGAAATAGTAGTGAAAGCAGCACAAGTGAGCCAAGCTTACTACCGCAGAGAGCAAGCAACTGAACAAGCCAAAATTCAAGATGGGCCTATTAAGCGCCACCGTATGGGGGATTTAGGTTATTTAGATGAGCATGGCAAACTTTGGATGTGTGGCCGTAAAGCGCATCAGGTTTTGTCCACGCACTTAAAAGAGCCAAAAGCTTATTACTCGATCCCTTGTGAACGTATTATTAATACACACAAAAGCGTTAAACGAAGTGCCCTGGTAAATGTGTTAATAAACGAAAAAGTCACGCCGGCTATTTGTATTGAGCCACAATCGAATATCAGCCAAACCAGCCTTTTTTCACAGTTAACAGAGCTTGCTGAACAACATACTCAAACCCAAGGTATTTCACTGTTCTTTATCCATAAAAAGTTTCCCATGGATATTCGACATAATGCCAAAATATTTCGTGAAAAATTAGCGCAATGGGCACAACAACATGTCTAAACTAAACCCTACTAATGTTCTACACTCAAACGATTTACTAGCACAGCAACGAGATGCCTTAAACGTATTAAGTGAGCATACTAAATGTGTGTTTGTAACCGGTGCTGGTGGATTTTTAGGGACGGCGCTTTGTCGCTTTTTGCGTGCAGTAGAGATTGAAGTGATTGGCTTTTCACGTAGCTATTATCCACACCTTGAACGACTAGGCGTTACACAGGTACAAGGTGACTTAAAAGATGTTACTGCGCTTACTAAAGCGATGAAAGGAGCTGATCTAGTTTTTCATGTTGCATCAAAAGCAGGTGTTTGGGGCACTAAGCAAAGTTATTTTGATGCGAATGTCACCGGTGCTAATAATGTAATTACCGCCTGTGAAGAGAATAAGGTTAAAAAGTTAATTTATACCAGTACACCAAGTGTTACCTTCGATGGCACAGATGAATCCGGTATCAATGAAACACAGCCCTACGCAAAAAAATTCTTGAATTATTATGGACTATCTAAAGCGATTGCAGAACAGCATATTTTAAGTGCAAATTCACAATCCTTACAAACTGTTGCACTGAGACCACATTTAATCTGGGGCCCTGGTGACCAACATCTAATACCGAGAGTGATTTCTCGTGCTAAAGCGGGAAAACTAAAGTTAGTGGGTAAAACCGATAAATTAGTCGACACTATCTATATTGATAATGCTGTCCATGCACATATTTTAGCCGCCAATGAGTTATTTCATGATAAACCTAAATGTGCCGGCAAAGCGTATTTTTTAAGTAACGATCAACCGATTCTAATGGCGGATATGCTTAATCAAATATTAGCCACACAAAACCTCCCTCCTGTTACAGTGAGAGTGCCAAGTACAATCGCATATATTGCTGGTGGCTTATTAGAGTGTTGGTATGGCATTACCCGTAAAACCGATGAACCAATAATGACCCGATTTGTCGCTAAACAGCTATCTACAAGCCATTACTTTGATATTAGCGCTGCTAGACAAGACTTTGGTTACCAACCTCTAATCTCTATTGAGCAAGGTATGCAGTTCCTATCAGAGCAAAAATAGGGTTCGAAACATAACCAAACAACTTATAAAAATACATAATATTTACCAGCACAATAAGTACGTTTAATGTTGACTAGAGTTAATATATTGCCCCTTTAAACTCTAGTTGCGTTAAGTACAAACGCATTTCAAATTCACGTTGATGATATTCTGGCAACATATGTTCGCATAGTTGATAAAATGCTTTGTCATGATTCTTTTCTTTAATATGTGATAATTCATGCACGACTATCATCTCTAAAAAAGCTTCAGGAGCCTGTTTAAACATCTCACTTATTCGGATTTCATTTTTACTTTTTAATTTACTGCCTTGTACACGTGACACAAAAGTATGTAACCCCAACGCATTATTAACAACATGGATCTTCTTATCATAAATAACTTTACTCAATGGCGCTGATTTTTTTAGATGACGTTGTTTTAAGTCCAACACATATTGCCTCAGTAACTTGTCATTTTTAATATTATGTACATTAGGATACTTTTTAATAATAAACTCACCTAAACTATCCATTGCAAGCATAGTACTCACTTGGTCTTGTACCTTCTGCGAATAAGCAGACAGATACTTAAGTTTATTCTGCGATAGCGAAGCGTTAGACATAACAAAACCTTAAAATTAAATAATTATAGCGCAATCAGACAAGCCGTCTTCAAATAACTTATCGGCGCTTTGAAAAAAGGTTTGTTTTCTAAAGCTTAACAACAAAATAAGCTTGGATTACAGGAATCGACTAATTTAAGTAATAAACGATAAATGCACTTTAAGTAAACTTTTTATTTTATTAACAGAAATTCAAAAAGATACAAATTATTGAACAGTAAAAAGCTCGCCTTTTTTAAAACAGGCGTTACAATAAATTTTTTAATCACTTAACCTTAATATAGAGAGATAATATGATAGAACGCCAGCAAACTAAGCAAAGAATGAGTCGAGTTGTTAAACATAACGGAACTGTATATTTATGTGGTCAAGTTTGTGAAGATGCAACTAAAGACATCACAGAGCAAACACAAACAATGCTAGATAAAGTAGATCAGTTATTGATTGAAGCTGGTAGCTCACGCGAGCACATTCTATCTGCAACGATTTACGTTAAAGATATGGCATTACACTTTGCTGGTATGAATGCAGTTTGGGATGCTTGGATCCCAGAAGGTCATGCACCTGCACGAGCTTGTGTAGAAGCGAGTATGGCTCGTGATGTTTTATTAGTAGAAATATCAGTTATCGCAGCAGTTAAATAAAACAAATAAAGGTGGTGAAATAACCTATTAATTCGCCACCTAATATGACTAAGCGGCACCACTTAGTCATTTATTTTTTGATAAATACTTCTTCACTTAGCCCTTTAAAATCAATATCAATTTCCATATTAGCGTTTATTTTTGTCTTAAAATGCCCTATTTTGTCAATAGAAAGTAAATAATACCCATTAACTAGATAAAAATAACAACTCCCCCTAGTACCTGCCCTAATTAAAGGCTAAAATTCTGTGCATTAATTTTTCCGTGTAATAATTTAAAAAAAGAGAGCATTCAGATGGGAAGAGCATATCAAAACAGAAAAGAGTCGATGGCGAAAACAGCTGGCGCAAAAACTAAAGTTTATTCTAAATACGGTAAAGAGATTTACGTAGCAGCGAAAAATGGTGGTTTTGACCCTGATGGTAACCTTACTCTACGTCGTTTAATCGATAGTGCTAAAAAAGACCAAGTACCAACACATGTAATAGAACGTGCCATCGATAAAGCAAAAGGCGGCGGCGGTGAAGATTATGAACGTGCAAGTTACGAAGGTTTTGGCCCAGGTGGATGTTCTGTGATTGTTGACTGTTTAACAGATAATGGTAATCGTACGTGGACTGAAGTACGTAACTGTTTCAATAAAACAGGTGCTAAAATTGGTTCTCCAGGTACTGTAGCACACATGTTTGAACATCAAGCTGTTTTTGTTTTTGAAGGCGAAGATGATGAAGCTGTATTAGAAGAATTAATGATGGCTGATATTGATGTAACTGATGTTGTGAGTGAAGACGGCAAAATCTCAGTATTCTGCCCACACACTGAATTTAACAACACGAAAGTGGCTTTACATGAAACTTACCCTGACGTTGAACTGGAAGTGGAAGAAATCACTTACGTTCCACAAACAGATACAGAGATCACTGAAGAACATGTTGAAAAATTTGAGAAGTTTTTAGATATGTTAGAAGATTGTGATGATGTACAAAATGTTTATCACAATGCTGTATTACCTGAATAAAGGTCAATAAACAGTTTTTCAATAAAAAAGCCATGAGCAATCACTCATGGCTTTTTTGTAGCTACATAAAGCTCAATGACTAAACGTCCCCACAACCTAATGCTAACAGTGTTGCATTACCGCCAACAGCCGTTACATTTGTTGTCAGTGTTTTTTCAGTAATAAAGCGTAATACCAACTGTTGATCACGTACTGTTGTTAACTCATCCGGATCCGTCTCTGCAATAAAGGCTGCGATTTGCCCTTCTCTGTTCGCTAAAGTACGGTTAATTTCCATCGCTTCCACTTGCGTTCCTACAAAGCCAACACCAGCGACCGCACCATCTTTGATTATCTCATTACGTAATTTATCAGCATCTTCAGTCAGTAATGGCATAACAACATCAGAAAAATCACAAACCTGCTGTAACGTACTAATAATGTCTTGATGCTCTGGTAAAGGAGCAACAATAACACTATTACCAGCAATCAGCGCACAACTCAGTAAAGCAATAAAACCATTAATAGAAGCATCGGGCTCTGCGATTATCACAAATGGCCCCCGTCCTGCTGTACTTAACACATTACTTTCACCTGTCGGTCCAGGCATTTCTTCACCCATTGAAAGTAACGGTGGAGCATGCTCAGCATGAAAATCAACCATTTGAGCGGGTAGCAAACCTAAGCTATGTTGTAGCTTTAACAGTTCACTCCATTGGTTAATCAATTCCAAGCGTTCATCAATTTCGATATCATTCCAAGTTAACCATGCTGAAACGGCTTTATCTATAACAGCTGCTGATGATTTATTTGTTGTATGTGGCATGTTTAACTCCTTTAAATTGTATCTAGATCAATAGGGTCTGTAGTGTCTGTGTCCATTACCACAGAACTCAAAACTTGCTTGGTAAACCTTGCAAGGTATCGAGGTCCACCAGCTTTAGGACCGGTACCTGATAATCCTTGACCACCAAATGGTTGAACACCTACCACAGCCCCTACTTGGTCACGATTGATATAACAGTTACCAACTCGACTTGCATTAGCTATCCGCGTATAAGTTGTTTCATTACGACTATGTACGCCCATGGTTAAACCAAAACCACTTTGATTGATCTGACCAATCACTGATTCTAAATCAGCAGCCTCATAACGAATAATATGCAATATTGGCCCAAACTGCTCTTCCGTTAACAGTCCAAGGTGTGCAATTTCAATCGCAGTTGGTGCAATGAAATCCCCATGTTGGCATACCTCTTCAAGATCAACTTGTGCTATTAATTTATGCTCAGTCTTCATTTTTAAAATATGCGCCGCCAGTTTATCTTTTGCAGTTTTATCGATAACCGGCCCGACATCTGTGCTATGTAAATAAGGTAAACCAACCCTTAATTCTTGCATTGCACCTTTAATTAATTCAATCACACGCTCAGCAATATCACTTTGTATAAATAACACACGTAACGCTGAACATCGCTGACCAGCAGAGGCAAAAGCAGAGCGAATAACATCACGTACAACCTGTTCAGGTAATGCAGTACTATCAACAATCATGGCATTCTGACCACCCGTTTCTGCAACAAAAGTAGCCGGCAGCTTTTCACGTTTAGCTAATTGTTGATTGATCACCTGCGCGGTATTAGTTGATCCAGTAAATACAACACCCGAAACACGTGGATCCGAAGTTAATAAAGATCCGATCTTCGCACCACTACCCAATAGTAAATGAATCGCTTCTTTAGGGAAGCCAGCTTCTAACATTAAGATCACAGCACGCGAAGCAATAATTGAGGTTTGTTCTGCAGGCTTGGCAATCACGGTATTACCCGTTACTAAGGCAGCACTGATTTGACCAAGAAATATCGCTAACGGGAAGTTCCAAGGACTGATACAAACAAACACCCCTTTCCCTTGACGGCTTACTTCCTGAATGATGTTATCAAAACTCACATTAGCTTCACTAAATGATTGGTTATAAATCGCTTGTTGGCCGTAGTAACGACAAAAATCAACTGCTTCTCGTACCTCATCAATACAGTCATGAATAGTTTTACCCGCTTCGTGATGACATAACGCGATCAACTCAGGCATATTCTTTTCAAGTAAGTCAGCTAAGTTATATAAACACTGTGCACGTTGCTCTACAGCAGTATCATTCCACTGCGGATAAAAAGCTTCTGCGCTATCTAAAGCAGTCTCAATCATTTCCGGCGTAGAGAATATAACAGACCCAACTCTGATGCGACGATCATATGGTGCTAGGCATTGTTGTACCACACTGTCATCAGAGGCTTCTGTGTAATGTTCTCCGGCGACGACTGGACCTGCTTCCCAAAATTGTCCATCAAAAGCATGGATCTGTTTTTCTAAAGGATGCAGTTCGCTTTCAATATCAATATTGATGCTGTAACTGTTTTTTCTATCAGCAAAAATAGCTGTTGGTAAAACAATTAAACTATTATGCAACGTTGGGCGTTTTAATAATGTATCAACAGGATGCTCAGTTAATTCATAAATTGGGCACTCCGCATCAACTAATCGATGAACAAAAGAGCTATTGGCACCATTTTCTAATAATCGTCTTACTAAATACGGTAATAAATCCTTATGATTACCCACTGGCGCATAGATACGTACATTACTGCCAAATAACTCCATCACATGATGGTATAGAGCATCACCCATGCCATGTAAACGTTGAAACTCATAGGATTTATGCTCAGCAACCGCTGAAATTGCGGCAACAGTATGAGCATTGTGTGTCGCAAATTGAGGGTAAATTAATCCTTCAATATGAGCACAGAGTAAGAATCGCGCACAGGCTAAGTATGAAACATCAGTTGATTCTTTTCGCGTATATACAGGGTACGCAGCAAAACCATTTTGCTGAGATAATTTAATTTCAGTATCCCAGTATGCTCCTTTTACTAAACGTAACGGGATAACATCGCCACACTCTTTAGATAAAGCAGCTAACCAAACTAATACAGGTAATGCACGTTTACTGTATGTTTGTACAACTATGCCAAATTTACCCCATCCTTTAACACTTGGGTGTCGATATAATTTCTCAAATAGCTTTAAAGAAAGCTCTAAACGGTCAGCCTCTTCAGCATCAATGGTTAGACCAACATTCAGGCTACGTGCTTTTTCAATTAACAATAAAACCGTATCGAACATCTCTGTCATCACACGATCAGTATTAGCGACTTCATAACGTGGGTGCAGTGCAGATAGTTTGATTGATACAGTAGCTGCATTGAATTTCTGCCCTTTATTTAAGGTCTTTTCTCCAACGGAAATAATTGCCGACATATAGTCATCAAAATACTTTTTAGCATCTACTTTTGTTAATGCCGATTCACCAAGCATATCGAAGGAATAACTACATCCTTTGCTTGTGAACTCTGAACCATTTTTTTGCGCTTCATTAATATCTCGGCCAAGTACAAATTGATGACCCATTATTTTCATCGCTTGATTCATTGCTTTACGGATCACAGGCTCAGATAATTTATTAACTAACCCATTAATCGCACTAATAGGCGATTTTTTGCTAGTTTTTTCTATATTAACAATCTTACCTGTCAGTAATAATCCCCAAGTAGACGCATTAACAAACAAAGAATCTGATTTTTGTAAATGCGATTTCCAATCAGCCACACTTAACTTGTCTTTAATTAATGCATCGGCCGTCGCTTTATCCGGTACGCGCATTAATGCTTCAGCTAAACACATCAAGAGGATCCCCTCTTTTGTATCTAAACTGTATTCCACTAATAAAGCATCAATCATATGTATCGCATTTTTATCTTTGCGTACACGTTCAATTAATTCTGTTGCACTTTGCTCAATCTTATCGCGCTCATCCTTTGAAGCGGTTGCCAATGGAAGTAGCTGTTTTAACCAAGTTGATTCATCAGCCATATACAATGGAGATATATGTGACCAAAGCGTGGATAAATCTGATTCAATAAAGTGACTTGATAATACCTCTACTGCGTTAAATGAAGGCATAACATTTCTCCTAAAGACGGTAACGACGTTACATTTATGTTAAGTAAATATGACTAAAAATCGATAGTAGTAATAAATCAAATTAAATTCTTATCAAAAACTACGATTTATTTGTCAAAAAGTACGATTAAAATTTTAATGTGATTAAGATCACATTATTTATGATCGATATTTAGAAGGAGAAATACCTTGGAGTTTGGTGAAGGCGTGAGTAAAACTACTTTGGTTAGCAAAACCACTTCGAGTGGCAATTTCAGATAAGGTCAGCGCATTGTTTTCAAGCTGTGCTTTAGCAAAATTAAAGCGCAGTTTTAAAATGTATTGATGAGGAGTAATACTCATTTGTTGTTTAAATAAAGAGTGAAACTGACTTTCCCCTAAAAATACGCAACCTGCTAATTGAGAAATAGTAATTTTAGAAGCAATATGTTTATGGATATAAGCATCGATAATGTCCATATTAATACGCACTCTTTTCAACATTTTAGTAGGTAAGTCGGTATACATATGACGTTTAAGTAATGCGATAATGGTATTTTTACAGGCTTCAGCAACAAGAGGATCAGCAGGTAATACGCGAATCTCTTTCACCAATAACGTCAGTAAATTTTGAAATTGTACATCTAATTTAAAAAATTGGTTTTGAGTAAAGATGGAGTTAAAACATTCATTAGTATAGACATCAAATGCATCTTCCGAAGGCAAGTTAAGTGTTAATATCTCGGAATTTCCAAGGCCATTAAATGCATGCTCTGATGAGGTGGTAACCACACAACCTTGACCCGGTATGATCAGGCTTTGCAAACCTTCAATACTGAATTCTGAGTGGCCACTAGTTGCAATCACTAATTGATGGTGATCATGCGCATGATTATGACTTTCTGTAGGCAATGAAATAACTTCAGCAGGAAGAAAAGGAGTAGATTTAATGAGACTCATAATTAACCTCCATTAAAATAAAGTTATCAAGTATTGTAGATACTGAATAAATGTTTTTTGGTTATCAATATTAATATATAAAACGCCCTCTCACTGTAAACCTAAACGGGTTCGCTAGCAATCTTTGTGTATCAACAACCTAACAAACTATAAGTGATACCATATAGTGACACCACTTATTATTTTAAAATTTTAACCCTTATACAAAGCATTAAATCCTTTAACACTAAATCCATTTAAAAACTGATCACCTATTTTTAAAATTGGCACGCCACGGTATCCTGTCTTAGCAAATTCTTTTTGACCTGCTGGACTTTTAACATCAACCTCTCTAAACGTAATTTTGTTCTGCTGTAAGTACTGTTTTGCGGTCTTACAATGAGGACAATTGGCCATGCTATACAATGAAACACGCTTCATAAAAATTCCTTAAAAATGGATACTATTACTTACCTAACCCAAAAACTGTATGTTTAAACAGTATTGAGGTTTTTCTATACTATTATACCAATCACACTAATTAACTGATCTATTTTACTTGTTAAAATAACTTATTTCTTCGTTGTAATTTTCGCAAATAGAACAACTATTTAACTCAAATTACGCCTTGAACTCAGTCATTTTTTCTGCGCAAAATTTAGATCACTTATTTAATATAATTGGTATTACTCGATACTTTACTTATATTGGTAGTTCTAATTATAGTCATCAGGTCAAATTAATTTACTTAACAAACCCTATCTCACACTAAAGATGACCGGGCATGTTAATTTAGTTTGATGACAATATCACTATAGGACCAGTTATGGGAAATACCAGGTAACTGCTTTCCTTTCGGGTTTATATCAATTAAGGCTTGTTGCGCATTAGTAAGTTTACAATAACTACTGAACACTAACTCAACCCAAGCGATAGGTTCAATATGCTGTTGCAGAGTATGCCAATCATTTAACGAACTTTGCCAAAAACTGATCGCTGAAATAGGTTCATTACTAGTGATCGCTAATTCAAATAGGCGTTCTGTTTGTTCTTCAAAGTAATCATAATTAAAGCTCATTGCTTCATTTTCTACTAGGTCTACGGCAGATTTCTCGCGTACCGCGCGACTACTTTGATTATTTAACTTACGTAAAGATTGCACTATTGCAATAAGGCTATGTTCGTCAGATGTTTGTCTCACATCCACGTAGGATTTAAGCTTCATAGGCGCAGCAAAACGAAGTGTATCGGGAAGATTTTTATCTTCAAATATCCCCTCACCAATTTCGAACTCAGGATGCTTTTGTAAGTAACGAGCCATATTACGTAAAAGGCTTGCTTGTTTTTCATCTCGACGCAGTTTAAATAAGCTCAAACGCATATTATCGATGATGAAACGTAATCTTGGTAAGGTTTGGTTAAACCAATAAATAAAACCACTGATCTTTCTCGCCAACTCAACTGGACACGCCCAGTTCATCCATTCATAGCAAGTTTCAGGGTCAATTTGTTGTAATTCTGTCAATAATTTTTGCGCATAGGCCAAAGCGCGCTCATTTTCTCTGACTTTGGCGCTAATCGTCGATACAAAACCAAACTGACTGGAAATAGCGTAATGCATATTATCCAAACTCACATTTAAGTTATCTTTAGCCTCATATAAAAGATCATCTAACTGATCTAAATAATATTCAGCGTCTTCTTGTTGGTCTGCAATAATGGAAACACGATAATCATTAACCGTCTCTTCTAAAATATCGATGACCTTGCTCATATCAGTCAACTGACGGTAACTGCTTTGTTTACGCATCAAGCGGTTAAGCATCCGTTTTAGTTCAGCACTAACACGAAAGTCACCTGGCTCATCATCGGGTCTTAATAACGCCTTTTTATGTAAGGCTGCAATTTTTCTTGCGTCATCGCCATCACCTTGCACTGAGCCAAAAACATAAGCTTCTGCCAGTAACTGGTCATGGGTACCTAGCTGACGTAATAACTCAGCGACATCTTTTGCATCATAACCGGCCATTAAAACAATAACTCTTCTTGTTGTTGCTCTACTGTATCTGGCAATTCAATGCGCTCTGAATCATTAAGGAATTCAATCAATAAATAAATAAGATCAAAGCGCGCAGTGGCGAAATAACGGCTACTACCGGCATTTTTACGAACAAAATAACCTAGCTCTTCTAACTTATTAAAAACAAATACAAGTTGTTCACGGCTTTCTAATTTATTAGTTTTGAAAGGACGAATAGACGTCAAATGACGTAACTGCTCACGCAATGTTTGATCGTGTTCAAAGGGATCAAATAATTCATTAATGTTAATAATCGATTTTGCGTGAATAGGTAAATCACTGTGACTTGCCGTTAAAATTAACTCTAAGAATTCCACCATCGGGCGAAACATACTTCTGATATCGGTAAACAAAGCACTTATTTCTAAAGTGTTGCTACTATCGACCTCTTTAAAAGTACAATAATAGGCATCCGCACTGTCTAAATACGTTAATTGACGGTCTAAGTTCGATAAGAAATCCGCCACTTGATCTTGGTTAGACTGAGCTTGTAAAAATAAAAACTCATCAGAAAAAGCGGTTTCACAAATGATGTTACCAGTTAATAGGTTTTGTACTGTCTGTTTAAACATTTACATTCTCCACTTCAATAACATCATCTTCTTGTTCGGTTTGTGTATCATCTGAATCAGATACAGGCGTTAAGTTTGTTGCGACTTGCGCTCGCTGCGACAACAACTCATCTAAGCGAGACGTTGGAATATGCGCATGGAATATCTTTTTATCTTTAATTTTATAATGTCGTTGATATAAGGATAAGATATGACGATCTGTTGAAGGTGAAGCCGATAACATGGTGATCGCATTATCATTGAACATACTCAATAGCAGATCAATATTTTCAGCGGCTAATTCGCCTAATTCATCAACCGGTAAAATGATTTGTGATTTAAGCTCACTTTCACCTCTTAACATCCCTAAGATACCAGCATATAAAGATAACATGGCCAAATAAGATAAACCTGTAGAGCTTATTTTTTTCAATTGTCGAGCATTACGAGCATGTTTTAATTGCCCTTTCTCTGAAATAGTAAACTCGATATCAAATAATTGATGATGCGCTAATGCAAAGCCATCACTTGGTAAGTAACGTGATAATTGCTGCATTGCCACAATTAAATCATCTGGAATATCACCCACACCATCACGCAAATCATCACGATACTTTTCAAATAATTTTGCGAATTGTTGTAAAGGTCCCCAATAATCTAACTCTTCTTGCTTCATCACCGTATTAACATTGATGTCAGCCAATGCTTCAAAATGCGCTAAATTAGTCACATTATGTGAAAGTTGCTTACCAATCGCTTTGATGCGTCGTCCGAAATGTTCAATATGTTGATAAAACTCATTGATCATATTCGCATTAACCGTCACTAGCTGATATGTATTCTTTTGTTTTTGGCTGGCACTGCTCAACAAATCTGCAATTGGGTTTTGATATTTAAATAAGCTGCGTGCACCTTTGTAAACATCATTATCAGACACCAATTTTACCCAGTTTTCATATAGCTCACTGTTGGCATTATGTTTAGCAAAAGAAGTAGTAAACTGTGTAATCTGGCTCATTAAGCGTTTTTCAATAACACTGAACTGTTTTAACCAATCACCACAAAAAGTAACCGTTAAGTCAGCACTATTGCTTGGTTCACTGTCAGCGGTTAACGCCTCGATACCAAATTGCTCGCACTCACGCTTAACTTTAGCCAGCTGTAATAACAAATCATCATTGTCATTTATTTGCTGAACTACTTTTTTAAGGTGTTTTTGTTTTTCATTAATGGCGCTTTTTTTATCAACTTTTAAATCCGTTAAGCTATTTTCAAGACTGCGCTTTTGAACTTCAAGGTTCTGATTTTTCTCAACTAATTTATCACGATGAATATAACGTTCATTCATAAACACTTGATATTCTCGTGCTTTACGTGCCCAAACAGCACATTCAGCTAGTTTTTCATTTAAAACAGCACGTTCTTTAATGCGTTTATCCACTTCACCATCGGGATCTAATTTCTCTAAGGCTTGGTTACGTTGATGCTTATAATCTTTTTGACGTTTTTTGGCACTTTCTTGAATCGCTGCAAATTGTGCTGACAACTGCTCTAACTGACTATCTCGGTCAGATTCAACAACCATACGTTGATCTAGCATTTGGTTATTTAATTCAAGGCGTTGTTCTTGTTGTAACTCTTTGAACGCATCTAAGGCCGACTGCTGCTGTTTAATTTCACTGTTTAAGCTTTTAATCTTTTCCTCAAAGCCAGAAGCGGCTTGTTTTAAAAACTGCTGCTTTTTAACGGCTAAGTTTTCCTGTTGCGTTTTAAACTGATCGCGTTTTAACTCAATGTTTTGCAAACGTTGTTTATGTTCTGAAATCAATAAGGTTTGTTGATTTATTTGTTTTGTTAATTCAGCAACCTGACTAGTTAACGATTCATTTTTAGTATTCAACTGCTGTATTTTAGCGTCTTCGATATCGAGTTTTTCACGCAGCTCATTTTCATTTAACTGCAGATCGTTATCTTGAAGTTGATCTAAATTGATCTTTAACCCAAATAAACTACTGGTGTTATTGCCTTGCGCGATCCATTCTGGGTGTAAGTCTTTACGTGCTAATTGCTCAGCAGATAAAACCTTTCCTATATTGTCTTTCCAGCCTTCGGCATCTGCTTCATTAACCAGAAAATGATGCAATGAATCCACTTCAGGCAATAGCTGTAACTGGATCTGCTGTTGTGACTTTTTAGTTTGCTCTAAAATGCGATTATTTTTACTGTGTTGCTCTAACAGTGCAGTGCGTTGTTTTTCAAGATGATTCAATTGCTGATTATCAGAGCTGATCACTTGCAATAAATCATTAAGCGAATCTTTTGCATCAGACATATTGTTTCTGTTTTGATCAATCTCAGCCTGCAGCTCGCTTTCAACTTTTATGCTCTGTTGCTCTAACGTCACCATTTTCAATTGGCTTTGGAACGTTTGTAAATTCATATTAAGCTTGAGATAACTTTCATTAAGCTGTTCGTTGAGCTTACTTAGTTGGCCTTGGTAAGTTTCAGCAATCACTGATAACTGTGTATTAGTCGTTTCTTTGATATTAGCCACTTGATCGCGATTATTGGCTTCATCTTTTACTTTTTGCAGTGTCAGCGTTTGTAATAATGAATCAAATTTAGCTTGTACTTTATTCAAGTTACCTTCAAATGCTTCAATAATGCTATTCACTTCATTCAGTTCTTGCTGATAACGCCCTGCATTATCGGCTTGCAGCTGGAAACTTGCGGCATCATTTTCATCGAACTTTAATTTGTCTTCATCTAATAGATCAATACGACTTTGATCCGCTTCTATTTGTGCGGATAATTGACTAATTTCTGTTTGTAGCTGCTCGCTCTGCTCTTTTAATTGTTTATCGAGCGCAGTTATTTCTTCTCTCAGCTGCAGCTTTTGTTGCTTACGTTCAGTTTGTAAATCATTAATCTTTTGATGGTGAACCAAGGTTTCAGCATGTAAGTGTTGCAGCTTAATCAATAAGTTATCTAACTGTGTAAAATCACTTTGCCACAGCGCTATTTTATCACTAACGCGTTGAATTGAACGGCTCGCCTGAATATCCGCAAGCCAGATACTAATATCTTCTTTATTCAGAGTAATTTGTTCTTTTTCTTGGCCAACACTTCGTGCCAAGTGATCGCCTGCAATAGCCACCAGCATCTGTTTTACAGCATCAAAGTCTAAATTTTTCTCGATCGTTCCGTTAACCACTTTATCTAAATGCGGTGCCGCTAAATCTGTAAAAGCAAAGCGATTTTGTAGTTGACGGATCTCTTTTACTTTACGTCCGCTACGTAGGTTTTGAATAACTTGACGGTATTTATCAACCCCTAAATAAACAGAACACTCAACGCCTAGGTTTCGATAAACGCGCTCAACTTCAGATACACGAAGAGGCACTTTGTCCTCACCGATGAACAAGCCACTGTCAAATCCACTATCAATAAATTTAAACTGCACGCCCCTACCATCAGAGCTTGCTAAGACCATACAGGTTTGTGCATTTGGTCGTTGGTACTCATAAACCAACATACTTGAGTCACGAGGAAGATAATAATCGGCAAAGTTTTTAGCTTGATCGACTTTACTGACAATTTCACTTGGGCGCATACCATAAAAAAGAGGTAACAAACGCATTAATGAGGTTTTACCTGCGCCATTAGTCCCTTCAAGTTGGGTATGGCCAGATAAATCAAGTTCGTTAATTTGTCCTTTCCAAAAGCTATCGATAATAATAATACGTAATAACTGATAAGCTTGTTGTGCCATGAAAAATCCTTGATAACGAAAATGGGTTGTAGTCGGTTATTATAAATGAAACAGTATTGAAGTCGATAATTGCACTGTGTTTAAAACAGTCAATAGATAATCGAAAAAGTTAGATTGATAAACATGAAAAAGGCTACAATTTAGCTTTCTTGATGAATTTTGTCGACTTGTTTAAAGCAAGATATGGCTTTAACATTCTTAATTGCGTATTAACTATACAAAAACACTGCTATCAGCGCTGTCGCAAGCCTACAGTCGCAATTTCTAACGGTTAAATACCAGCATCTGTCTACTTATTTAAATAACAGCTAGCCAATAAATCAGTGAAAAAAGCACTGCCTTTTTTATTCAGAAAAGCGATATTTCTGTCGGGTATTCCATCTATATCAGGGTGCGCTTCAATCGCTCTTTCCATACTGCTTTCTCTGATAATGTGTAAGGTTGGAAAAGGAGAACGATTAGTATAATTCGACGCGGCCTCTTGCGCGTCACCTTCAAAACAATATTGAGGATGAAAATGCGCTAATTGGTAAACCCCTTCATAACGATTCATTTGTAAAAAATGATTAGATAGATACACCAGATCTAAAAAATCTTCAAAGTCAGTACATGCTTCGCTAAGTATTAATAAAGTCGTTTCAGTTTCCTCATTCTCGTCAAGAAACTGGCATTCTTTCATTAACGCCTCAAGCACTTGCTCTACTTCTGGCGATTTTTCTTCGATATAACGAATACTGCCACGGTCCATTTCACGCTTTGCAAACGGACAAATATTGTATTTTACGATCACACTTTTAACCCAAGCTTCAGTACTACTAATTACGTTCATATTTTCTCTTAATCTTTTCTATGTTTTAACACTTTATGTGCTTGGCTATAACCTAATGCGATGAGCTCCTCAGCCCGGTTGAATTCTAATGTACCACAGGCATTTCTCGCAATAACAATATTATAATCAGCTGGGTAAGCAGCTAACTTTAAACGCGCAATACTACTTTGCATGGCATCAAAAGACTGATCTGCTACATCGTAAGCATCTAACAAAGCAGGTTTTGCATTTTTTATATTTAAGTTAGTACTTAACTTCTTAATATAAAGTGCAATTTTATGGTGTAGAGGCAATGATAATGGAGAATCCACCGCCTCCGTTAATTTAACGGGGCTTTTAGTTTCATCTTTTACAACGCCCCCCAAATTAACTGCAATAGTAAAATCAGTTTTGTCACCAAATGTCGGCGCAATAGGCACTGGGTTTAACACCCCGCCATCGATTAATTGCAAACCATTGTGCTCTACAGGTGTAAAAAACAGCGGTAAAGAAATTGAAGCCCGGATCGCATCAAATAAACACCCAGAATTTATCCAAACTTCTTTTTCATGTTTAATGTCCGTAGCAACCGCCGTAAAGTTGAGCGGTAATGACTCGATAGTTTGCTCTCCAAGCAAGTCTTTTAGGGTATTAATGATTTTATCCCCTCTTAATAAACCACTCTTTGCCCAAGAAATATCCATCAAGGCAATAACATCTAACTTACTTAAGCCACATATCCATTGTTCAAAATCGTCAAGTTTACCTGCTGCATAAACGCCACCAATCAACGCACCAATTGAGCAAGCAGAAATAGACTGTATATGGTAATCATGCTCTAGTAGCCATTTAATTACGCCAATATGAGCAAGCCCTCTTGCGCCGCCACTGCCTAATACTAGGGAAATATTTTTATTACCCGCTATTGCTTCATTCACTTGCATATCCATTTGACTCGGTAGATAGTTTACATTGAGTGTAATTAACTTTACTGTTTTTATGAAGCTTTCAAATAGCAATCTAATTGAATTTAGAATTATTTGCTTCTAATCTTCAAGCAATCTTAATTATTCAATTAACTTATAGTGTTTAACTGTTAGACTATGCCTTATTTTTTTAGATCAGGATCAATATGGCTACTTTCTCTACCTCTATTTACCAAGTTGTCAGCACAGCTTTAATCGATTTAAGTGAAGCGCAAGCAAAGGGTAAAATTCCTCGTAATCCACTTAGTGAAACACATTTTTTAGCTGCATGGACAACTAACTCAATCAAAAAAAAGCGTTTTGAAGCTGATGTCGTCCCTACGTTACAATTATGGCAACGTAAAGCACGTAGTTTAGGTAAAAATGCTAATTTAGTAGAAACATTTAATACGATTAAAGAAAATTACCAACATGTTTTTGATCAAGCGTTAAAAAACAAAATAATCTTAAAAGATCAACTCACTGCATTATGCAATGACTTAAACGAAGCTGATTGGGTCGTTAACACAGACCTTGAAGTAAAAGATAAGCTTAATCGACACAGTGCAGGGAAATCATCATTAATTATTTGTAACTCACAATTCGATTCACATTTTGAAAACGGTGTATTAATTAAGCCAATTAGTTTATACATTCGTGGTGATTTTGCAGTGGCTTTACGAAGTGCTTATGCTAATACATTACTGTTACATAAAGTCACAGACTATAAATCAAAAGTGAAATATCACGGCGAATACATTGTTTATCCTCATAACGATGGTGAATTTCTACCAGAGCTAGTTAAACAAAGTTAATGACAAAAGTACTAGTCTGCTCTTAATCTACCCAGATTTATTAATTTGGGTAGATCTACTGTAAAAGACAGAAACAATTGAAAAATAAATACCTCTTAAGTATTAGCAGTCTGTAAGCATTCAATACCAAGCTCTTAATAACTTCTCTACTTCAACTAAACACGCTATTATAAAACGCCAGAACTAGGCTGTTTAAAGAGTATTCAATGCATCAAAAACAATTAAGTGATATCCCCGTTGTTAATAATAAACTGAACTGGCAAAGGGTAACAAAACGCTTTTTGGCCTTTTACACTTTTATTGCCGTGATATTAGCTGCTTCTATCTATACTGTATTTAAAAACTACACTAACAACCTAGAAAAAAAGATCATGCTGCATGAAGAGGTTTTCATCGCCTCCACAAAACAATCATTACAAACAGAAATACAAACTCAATTAAGAGTGATGGAGATGACCACAAAATCTCCGTTATTCGCTCGTTTTATAGAGAAACCATCGCAACAAAATCGCGAACATTTGAGTGTTTTATTCAAAAATTTATCCAGTACTTTCACTCGGTTTAATCAAGTAAGATTACTCAGCTTAGATGGCCTTGAGCGAATACGTGTCGATTATGATGATGGACAAGCAAGAGTCATCCCACAAGAAGGCTTACAAGATAAGCAAAAAAGAAATTATTATAAGGAGTCAAAAACCTTAAAAGTGGGTGAAGTATTTATTTCTGCAATAGAATTAAATGAAGAACATGGTCAGATTGAAATCCCCTACAAACCCGTGATCCGTTTTGTAACGCTTATTAATGATAGTCATAACAAACCCGCGGGTTATTTTGTCATTAATTATTTAGCTACCGACCTATTAAATGACTTTAGAGCAAAAATGAAATTAAGAATCGAAGGTCAAGGGATGCTTATTGACCCTCAAGGTTATTGGATCAGTAACCATCAAAGATCCAATGAATGGGGAGGAAGTTTACCTGATGTAGAATATAAATTTGAAGACCTTTATCCAGAGGCATGGGAAACAGTTAGAGACAATGAAAGTGGCCTATTTAAAACAGACAAAGGCTTATTTAGACATGTATCAATTAAACCCTTTGGCACTAATAGCATTAGTCAAAAAACCAAGGATGAACAAAAACGATTTCATATTTTAGACAAATCCAAAAAAATTAATGATTGGAAGCTGATTATTTTCCTGCCCAACGGGGTTATTGAGGAAGCGTCATTTTTCTATGCGCCAGCAGGGAGGGTTATCTTAACCGCTTTGTTTGTATTCACAGCCGCCATTTTATTATTACTATTAATACTACAAGAACAAAAACGCCGTAAATATACTTATGATGCTTTAATCAAAGATCAGTTAACCGATTTATATGAAAATGCGCCCTGTGGTTACCATAGCCTAGATAAGAACGGCACCATCATTAAAATCAATAAAACAGAGCTAGAATGGTTGGGTTATACGAAAGAAGAAGTATTAGGTAAGAACTTTGCTTCGTTTCTTACCCCAAAAAGTAAAGAAACATTTACTAATTTCCTAATAAGCCTTAAGAGCCAGAGTAAAATTGAAGGTGTTGTATTGGAGATTCAATGTAAACAAAATCATACGTTTTTTGTCTCTACCTCAGCGACTTCTATTTCCGGTAATGGGCATTTTGCTGTCGCTCGAACATCTTCTTTCAACATTACAGACAGAATAATATTAGAGAGAAAGCTCGCTTATATTGCCAATACAGATGAATTAACCAATATGAGTAATCGACGTCACTTCTTTAAACGAGCAGAGCCTGAGTTTGCATCAGAAAAATCACTCTACTTATTCATGATTGATGCCGACCACTTTAAGCATATTAATGACCAGTATGGGCATGATGTGGGAGATAATGTCCTGAAAATGATTGCAAAGACCATGCAATCATCGCTCAGTGAAGCTGCATTAAAAGCACGTTTAGGTGGAGAGGAGTTCGTTGTGTTATTACCAGATGTCAATGCAGATGAAGCTTATCTTGCGGCAGAAAAATTACGTGCCGAGATGGAAAATAGCATTACTTACTTAGCAAATAGTGAACAAGAAATTAAAATTACGATATCTATCGGCGTCGCAGCAAGAAGATATCAAAGTGAATCAATAGATGAAGTATTAAAGCATGCTGATGAAGCGCTCTATACTGCTAAGTCAACAGGTCGTAATAAGGTGATATTTGCTAAACACGTTATTGAAGGCTCCTATTAGTTATTTTAAAATGAACCCATAAAATATAAAAAAATAACCCGTCATTCAAAGCGGGTTATTTGTTAATAGGACATGGGGTTAATTAAATAACTTGTTCTTTATTTGTTTTAATAAATAGGTTTCTCGCTCAATAGATAAACCTTGCTTAGGATCATGACTCATCGTCTGTAAGTTATGATTAATGGCCTCATCAATATCAACCCAACTAACTCGCATACCATTTTTTATCTCATAATCTTCTAGTTTCATCGCTGCTAATTGTTCTGCAATATCACATGTATAGCAATACGACAGCATATGCATCACATTGCAATGAGTATAATATTTATCGTGTCGGTAAGGTCTAAACTCTTCATAAAGACCAAATGCTTTAATATTATTGATATCATAAGCGCCCGTCTCTTCACTTAATTCACGTTTCAATCCCTCTTCCAGTGATTCACCTTGGTCAACCCCACCACCGGGTAATGAATAATCGTTATAGCGCTGGGTATACATCAATAATATTTTTTGAGCTCTAATAACAATCGCCCTTGTTGCTATCCGAGTGAAACATTGTGGATGCTCTGGTGTTATCTGTTGATGAGTAATCGCATCATGAATGACTCGTTTTAATAGCTGCATAGGGTGATCCTGAATAAGGTTTAATCATGGGTTAATAAAAACAGCGCATCATAAACAAAATTGATACAAATATGTAGTTTTGTTAATGCGTCCACTGCTCCAAGACTAAAACCCACCCTTTTTGTAATATTAATGTAATGACTATAATAAATAAAAACCAATATCTTGTGGCTTAGATCACAATTATTTCAACTACTATTCTCATATTTTCTGTTGAAAAAGAAAACAAATAGAAATGTGATAAAAATTATTAATCCAGTGAACTAAAAACAAATAAAAACACTTAAAATCAATATGATAAATTAAAATTAATTAACTATTAAAAATAAAAAACAATCTATTTGATAGATGGTTTTGTTTATATTTACATCAATTACATGTGTTTTAATCGGCACCATTAACAGAATTTATTAGCTAAAGTCAGTTGATAAAAATATTCACAACTGTATTATTTGTAATACAATAAGGTTGTAATTTAGTTAATCCTTTATTTAATTTTAAATATGATTCATTTAAGGGTGTTCTCTGGTTTGATTAGTTTTTAGCTAGCTCACATTGATAACCCTCGGCATGCCTTATGGCATATCTATCAATTAACGATTCAATGGAATATAAACATGTCTAAAAAAATTGCTTTAATCACTGGTGCAACTGGTGGAATTGGTTTCGCTGTAGCTAAACGTCTTGGTCAAGATGGTTATACTGTTGTTCTTAACGGTATCGAAGATGAAGTGGGTGCAGAACGCGTAAAAGAACTTGCTGCTGAAGGTATCGAAGCTGAATACTACGGTTTTGACGTAACTAAAGACGAAGAAGTAACTTCAAACGTAACAGCTATCGGTGAAAAATACGGTCAAATCGACGTTGTAATCAACAATGCTGGTGGCTTAGGTGGTCGTAGCCCAGTTGAAACAATGACAACTGAGTTCTACCGTTTTGTAATGGCATTAAACCTAGATAGCGCATTCTTCGTTTCTCGTGCAGCAATCCCATTCATGAAAAAAACGGAAGGTGGTTCAATCATCAACTACACTTCAAATGCAGCATGGAATGCAGGTGGCCCAGGCGCTGGTATTTACGGCACATCTAAAGCAGCGGTACATACTTTCACACGTGCACTTGCTAAAGAACTTGCACCAGCTGGTATCCGTGTTAATGCAGTATCTCCAGGTACTATCGATACACCATTCCACCAACAAATCAAAGACACTAAACCTGAAGTATTTGCTTCTTGGAAAGACAGCATCATGCTAGGTCGTTTAGGACAACCTGAAGATGTTTCTGGTGTTATCTCTTTCTTAGTAAGTAAAGATGCATCATTCATCACAGCTGAAACAGTTCAAATCGGTGGTGGTCAAGCTCTAGGTATCTAGTCTTATTGCCTTAGCGCATAAAACTGACTTATCTATGTAGAAAGTTACATAGCAAGAACCACATAGCAAAAAGCCACATAATTTTTTATGTGGCTTTTTTATTGATCAAACAATAGCTCAACACCCTATTAACAATGTGCTTTATGCATAACGTGATTGATAGAGGTTTTGATAGGCAGTTAACACAGCGTGATTAACACAATCAGTGCTTGTTTGATCAGACTCTCTACGCTGATAATGCTCAATCAGTTTTTGCAAATACAATTGACTCTCTGACTCATTAACCCATAAGCATTCTCCCAACAAGCTCAACGGTTGCTGTGCAGTTTGATTAATCAGTAGTAATTCGTAACTGCGGTCATTATCAGTCACCAACCTTTCTTCAATCAACTTAAAGTTTAGCTTAATCAAGCCCTCACGCAGTTGATAGGTATGATTCACAGGACATAACAAAAAGTCGATATTTTTTCCTGAATAGGGCTCCATAAGACGGCTTAACATCGATAGCATTAATTCACCACCAACCCCACTAATAATGACCAATTCTTTAGTATCAGCGTGACTCTTTTCAAGTGTGTTATCTAAGGATAATAGAGCAACATCTTGGCAAAAAGTTTGCCATTGGCAATCAACAGGTAGCTTATGCCCAAACCGTGACAATTTATTATCTAAATTAGTGATGATCTCAGGTACTAGGTCAACAAAATTTACCTGTTTAACTAGACCATCCGATAATATTTTGATTCCTAATAAACCATGATCACAACAGCAATCCCAAACCAACTGGTAAGGTTTAGTAACCATTTCAGACAATACCAATAAACGTTTATTTAATTTCATATTATTGCTCTATTATCAATTTGGCTGAACTACATTTTTCATCGTTAACGCAATACGTTTTCGTTCAATATCGACACTCTCTACCTTAACGTTGACAATTTGATTCACTTTAACGATTTTATGGGGGTCATCGACAAACCCATCACTTAACATAGAAATATGTACTAACCCATCTTGGTGGACACCTAGGTCAACAAACGCCCCAAAATTCGCCACATTAGTCACCACACCTTGCAAACTAAGACCTGGCTCTAAATCAGTTATTTTATTAATATTTTGATCAAAACTTGCAGAAATAAAAGCAGACCTTGGATCGCGCCTTTCTTGTTGCAAGATATTGATCACCTCAAGCATCTCATGTTTTATATTAGAATCATTAACCTTTGGGAGTGTCAGCTTTATCTTAGCTGGGTTGTTGACGACTTCGTCTACCGATTGTTGATTAAACGTGATGACCTTTTTCGCTAGCGCATATTGCTCTGGATGTAATATCGTTTGATCCAAACAGTTACTACCATTTTTAACCGTTAAAAATCCAGCGGCTTGTTGAAAAGACTTAGCACCTAATCGAGGAACCGCTAATAAATCATTTCGCGCCGTAAAGCGTCCATTTTTATGACGGTATTCAACAATATTAGTGGCTAATTGCTGATTTAAACCTGCAACATGTGCAAGTAAGTAGGGAGAGGCGGTATTTAAATCAACCCCTACTTTATTAACACAATCTTCAACAATACCTTGTAACTTTTCAGCTAATAAGGTTTGCTGCACATCATGTTGATATAAACCAACACCAATCGCTTTTGCATCAATTTTAACTAACTCTGATAACGGATCTTGAAGACGACGTGCTATCGACACCGCGCCACGCAATGTCACATCTAAATCAGGAAACTCATTCGCTGCTAACTTTGAAGCCGAATAAACCGAGGCACCTGCTTCACTTACAGAGATAGCATCAATATCTAGTTCTGCAGCCGTTAACAAGTTATTAATAAAATGCTCACTCTCTCGAGAAGCCGTGCCGTTTCCAATGGCAATTAACTTAACATGAAATCTTTTAAGCAGATTGATCACAATTTGGCTGGCTTTATCAGATTGCATTTGTGGTTGATGAGGGTAAATAGTCGCCGTTGATAATAACTCACCGCCACCACTAATAACCGCCAGTTTACAACCACTTTTAAAGCCAGGATCGAGACCAAGTATCACTTTTTCGCCGGCAGGTGGCGCCATTAACAGCGCATTTAAATTATTAGCAAACTGATTGATGGCTTCAGCATCAGCTAAGGTTTTTAAATGAACTAACATTTGTCTTTCCAAGCTCGGTAAAATCTTCATTCGCCAAGCATGATCGATAACTTGTCGATGCCAAGAGTCATGGTCATGTTTATCAAGATAAATATTAAGATATTTTGCCATCAAAGTCTGGCAATAACTATATTGTTTCTTATCGTTATTATAAGGATCTGGCTCTATTTTAAGTCGTAAATACCCTTCCGACTTACCTCGTAACATAGCAAGTATTCGATGTGCCGGAAGTCGCGTTAATCGAGCAGAAAAATCGAAATAATCTTTAAACTTAGTCGCTTCACTCACTTTGGTTTTGATAACCCGAGATGTTAATGTAGCTTGCTCCTGTAGATGCTTCTTTAATAATCCGATTAATGAGACTTCTTGACTGATTTTTTCTACTTGAATAGCCAAGGCATCGGTTAAAGCCTGCTCTGTGTTTTCAATGCCTTTTGCCTTAATCACATAATGCTTAGCAACTTGCTGTAAAGGTAATCTAGGAGATTTCCACAGTTGTTCTGATAAAGGTAACAATCCGGCTTCAATCGCTTGCTGTGACTTACTAATACGAGTGGTTTTAAAAGGCGCATAGCTATGTTCAAGAGTCACTTTATCTTCAATGGATTGTATTTCGTTGTTAATGGCTGAGGTCAATTTACCCTGTTTTTCAATAGCCTTTAAAATACTCGCTTTGCGTGCAATTAACTCTCTAAAATACTGTACTTTTTCTTCTATCAGCCTTAATTGCGTATCATCGAGCGATTGGGTTAATTGCTTTCTATAACGTGCAATAAAAGGGACAGTATTACCGTCATTTAATAACTGAATAACCGTCTCGACTTGTTTAGTACTAATAGCAGATGTTTTAGCAACGAGATCAATAAGGGATGTGTTTTCTGCATGCTTGATAATTGAAGTTTGGCTTGCTGACATTGAAGTTGATATATCCATTGGCTTTATAATTAGGATGAGTGCGCTTATTGCCCACTAACGTGATACCCGGTTTTTACTTAACGATTATCTTAGTGTTAAGTAAAAAACTGACGGAAGAGCTCAGCCTTTGCTTATCTGACTGAGCAATCTACTAGGTAGGAATAGGTGCTTTATAAGGCTAAAGCATCGCTAAAAAATTATCAGCTAATGCACAAAGTTCTGCTTTATCAATGACTTCAATATTATCTGCACTGACTGCTTCACCATTAACAAACAAAATAGTACGAGGATAACCATGCCCGCCTAACGCTTCTACTAAGGATTTAGTACGCTGATCAATAAAATCGCCCTTTTCATACTGTGCCACAAGCTCATACACAGCTACCTCTTTTTCAATCAACATATTCTTAAAATAAGGCATACTTTCTTGCTGTTTAGTACAATCAGAGCACCAATTAGCAACGATGTTTAACACAAAAGTTTGTTTGCTTTGTACTTTTTTATCAAGCTCAGAAGCAATAATACAATTATTTCGAGTGGCCATAATTTCACCTATCTTTAAAGAAGCGCCAAAAAGCGTGTTAAGTAATTAGGTGTTATTTCCATAACAACCTATAACACCGCTAAAATACCATAAAAAAATACTAACATGCACAAACAAATATCTTACTTTATACATACCATAACATTGATACTTTGTTATACTTCGCGATTATTTTCAATCTAATTAGTTAGGGTAAATTATGAGTGTTGATTCAGCAGGTTTATCTGCCAATCTTTTAAAAGCAGTTAAAGCGTGTGGTTATTCAAAATTAACCCCAATCCAACAACAAGCTATTCCAATTATTAAAGCGGGACATGATCTATTAGCAAGTGCGCAGACAGGTACAGGTAAAACAGCTGCATTCACATTACCGCTGTTAGACTTATTAGCTAAAAACCAACCTGAAAATGTTGGCACATCTCGTACCATTAAAGTGTTAATTTTAACACCCACACGAGAGCTTGCATTACAGGTAGCTGACAACGTAAAACAATACAGTCAATTCTTACCATTAACATCAGGCGTAGTGACTGGTGGTGCTAACTCATCACCGCAAACAATTATGTTAAAAAATGGCGTCGATGTATTGGTTGCCACTCCGGGGCGTTTAATTGAGCACGTTAATGCAAGACATGTCGATCTCGCGCATTTAAAACATCTTGTATTAGATGAAGCAGATCGCATGCTTGATATGGGTTTTTTAACTGATATTCAAAAAATAGTTGAGATTATCAAACAGAAACACCAAACCTTGATGTTTTCTGCTACTTTTTCAAATAAAGTTAAAACACTTGCAAACACTATACTGCATACACCAAAAAACATAGAAACAGCAAAACAAAACTCGACTTCTGGGAAAGTAAAACAGCAAGTTTACTGGGTCAGTGAATCTCGTAAAAAAGAGTTATTATCAGAATTAATCGGTGTTAAAAACTGGAAACAAGTGTTGGTCTTTGCTGGAACCAAAGAAAGTGCCAACTTATTAGCGCAAGAGTTAAAACTTGATGGGATAAAAGCAGCACTTTGTCATGGTGATAAAACACAAGGCGCACGTAATAAAGCGATTCAACAATTTGCAGAAGGTGCTGTGCGCGTTTTAGTGGCGACAGATGTTGCGGCACGTGGTCTAGATATTCCCGATTTGCCACATGTTGTTAACTACCATTTACCTTTCTTAGCAGAAGATTATGTACACCGTATCGGTCGTACTGGCCGTGCAGGAAAAACCGGTCATGCCGTCTCGTTAGTGAGCCCTAAAGACGAGCAGTTTTTAGATAATATAGAGTCACTGATAAACCGTAAGTTCGAACGCATTATTTACCCTGGATACGAGTTTGATAGTGCAACGGAAACACAACAAGATGGTAAAAGCTTCAAAAAAAGTAGATATAAAGCAACACAAGAACGCAATCAACTGATTGCAAAACGAAAAGAGGAAAATAAACCTTCAGTAGTGCGAAAAGCAAAAAATAAAGCCAGAAAAAAAAGGTAAACATAACAGGCAGATAAAATAATCATTTATCTGCCTGTTTTTCATTAGATTATAAATTAAACAGCAAAAAAGCATTCCCTTTCGGTTATAAACGATCATAACCTCTTCTTTCTCACATATTAGATAGCTCAAACATAAAATAACTGTCAATGATACTAGGCTACTTGTAAAGTATCTTTATCTAAAGCCAGTATCACTGTTACATTAACTTTCTTTTTCAATGTGATTTGTAATACAATATGCTTAATTCATAAAATAGAGGTAGCTCACATCTTTACGTGAGCAATTAATATTATTTTCATTATAATAATTTCAATACTAAATTGGAGAGAATATGATTACTTTAGGCGAATTCATTATTGAAAAGCAACACGATTTTCCAGAGGCTAGCGGTGACTTATCTGGCTTATTGGGTGCTATTCGATTAGCTTCTAAAATTGTTAATAGGGAAATTAATAAAGCGGGTATCGCTAATATAATCGGCGCAACAGGCGTAGAAAATATTCAAGGTGAAACACAACAAAAACTAGATTTATATGCAAACGATACTTTTAAACAAGCATTGGAAGCACGTGGTGAAGTATGTGGTATTGCATCTGAAGAAGAAGATGATTTTGTGTCATTTGATACAAAACGTAACGTCAATAGTAAGTACATCGTATTAATGGATCCACTTGATGGATCAACAAACATTGATGTAAATGTATCAGTTGGGACTATTTTCTCAATTTATAAGCGTATCAGTCCAGTGGGTAGCCCTGTTATCCTTGAAGACTTTTTACAGCCTGGTACAGAGCAAGTTGCTGCTGGTTATGTGATTTACGGTTCATCAACTATGCTTGTTTATACAACGGGTAACGGCGTACACGGCTTTACTTGTGATCCTTCATTAGGTGTATTCTATTTATCACATGAAAGCATGCAATCACCTAAAACCGGTACATGTTACTCTATCAACGAAGGAAACTACTTAAAATTCCCAGTTGGAATTAAAAAGTACATCAAACATTGTCAAGAGATTGTACCTGAAGATAAACGCCCTTATACATCACGTTATATTGGTTCGTTAGTAGCTGACTTCCACCGTAACTTATTAAAAGGGGGTATCTTTATGTACCCTTCTACGGCACAAGCGCCAAATGGGAAATTAAGATTGTTATATGAAAGCAATCCTATTGCCTTTTTAGCGGAGCAATCAGGCGGCATTGCTACTACAGGCACCCAAAGAATTATGGAAATAAAGCCAACTGAACTACATCAACGTGTTCCATTTATTTGTGGTAGTGCAGAGATGGTTAAAAAAGCACAAGAGATGGTAGAAGCTTACCCAGAATAAGCGCTTTTAGTAAACTATCTATAAAGCCTAATAGACAATATTAGGCTTTTAAACTACACTTTCTTCATTTCCTGTATTACTCATATTGCAATAAACTTCCTATAAATTAACACTTAACATACCAAAACAGTGAATAATCTGTCATATTAATGGCGATTATTATTAAACGCTCATATAGATCAGATATTAGGAAGATAAAATGAAATTTTCAGGATTATTATTAACTTTAGCGATTAGCCCTTTAGCTTTTTCAGGTGAAATAATTACAACTAATGACATTCAAATACTGTCAATTAATGGAACAGAGGTTGAAAGTTCTTTTTTTGAAGATGGTGCATTAACAACAAAAGATGGCGAGCAACAAATAGTAGCAAGATATAGCAGAACTTTTAGAGATAAACCAATTTTAGAAAGTAGACCTTTTATATTCAATATTGATGTTGCCGGAAAAACTACCCTAACCACAGAAGAATTAAACAGCTACTCACAAGCCAAAAATGAAATCAGTAAAGGCCTAAATTGGTATGTTAAAAATGAACAAAAGTCATATACCGTTGACAATCCAGAAGAGCTAATTGGTAAAGGTTTTCTACCTTACAGCGATATCGGTGCATTAGTAGCACAATATAATATAGATAATAATCTAGTCGTTAGTAACGCACCGGACATTCAATCTGTTACTAAAATGAAAACAAACTCACTGATCCAATTTTACCAATCTGCTACGCCAGAACAACAACAAGAGTTTAAAGAATGGTATATGAACAACGCTGCTAAATAATTCATAATATTGTTAATATTCTTAGCAAAACACAGTGGCATGACAATTGAGTACCACTGTGTTACTTTAAGTATGAATTCATACTCACAAGGATATTAATATGATCACCGTTGACACCCCTGCTGGCTTTGAATGGAACCAAAAAAATAGCCAATGGGTTACCAACTATTTATCATCTAAAGCATCAACACTCCTGCCCTTGATAAAAGAGATGAATGTAAATATTAAGGAGCTTGATGAAGCCCAATTCAAGCAATGTTGTTCACTGTTAGAACAGACAGCAGAAGGTCGTGAATTACGCAACAAAATGTTTAAAGCATGGCGCAGTAAAAAGTCACGAGACAGCGATAATGGTAAAAAACTGTATACCTTCAATTTATCCGTCAAAGCAGGCGATCAATTAAAGCAAGTTGCTAAAAACCAACCTTTAAACCAAACCCTTGAACAGCTTATCTTTGCAGGTAAAACCAAGTCTGATGATCTAAATAAACAGTTGCAGCAATACAAAAGTGAAAACAAACAGTTAAAAGAAAAAGTATCTTCACTTACTCAAACGCAATCAGTTACAGATGACCAAGATGAAATTCAACAGTTAATTGATAAAGATATGCAAGTAACTGAACTAGCAAAGTTAGAGAAATCTAAACTAATCAAACAAATTCTACTTTTAAAAAGACAACTCGCTCAACAAGACTAATATAAAAGAAAAGCTAAAATAAAATTAGCCTTTTAAGCGATTAGCAAACCTAAGTTGTTGCCTCCGTTGAAATTATTACTAGTGATTGTGACTGCCATTTCGCGCGAGTCTCATGAGCGAAGGTACTCTGCGACTCCTTTTTTAGCCTCCCTTGTAGGTGCAATAAATAAAAGAACGCACTTCACTAGTCCCTTTGTCGCATTTTCCTCGATGAATTCTGTAATGTACTTCGATTTTGACGCAGGCAGGGAGACTAAAGTCACCGCCCCCAGAAATTGAAACTGCTACTTCGGGGCGGTGGCTTCAGCCTCCCTTGTAGGTGTAATAAA
>NZ_JBAKAZ010000006.1:0-101424 GCF_038155185.1 Psychromonas aquatilis | reverse complement strand
CCGCCTTAAAGATTACATTTAAAAACCGCAGTTACACAGAGTTATTTACAGGGTCAAGTACTACTAATTATTTTAGTCTCGGGAAACAAAAAAGGCCGCACTAGGCAGCCTTTTTGATAGCAAATAATATTCTTAGAAACCATATAGTAATGTTAAGTTAGTTTCTGTATCAGTACTTTTGATACCTTCTAATGGATCGCTGTTGTAGCTAACCACTACGGCAAATTTCATTGCTAATGAGCCAACAATGTTAGCTGATAGCGATGTTTCTGAGCTTGCATCTAATTTACTACCCCAGTCTGCAATAAACTTTTGTTGGAACTTAGCAGATTCACCAACTAATGATTGAAAGTCAACAACCATGTGTGCAACAGCACTACTTTCATGTGTCTCGTTTAATAAAGCTTTATTTTCATCATCATACTCTTGGTAAATGTAACCAGGACCTATTTCAGCATTTAAAGACATTGTTTCGTTATCGATAAAGCGGTGGCCATAACCAGCAGCAGATGTAGAAGAGAAGTCATAACCAGAAAATTCATCTACTTCGTAGTTTGTTGTAACAAATAAGTAACTTAGATCATCTAATTGATAGTTACCTTGTAGATCAGCTGCATAACGCTTAGCAGTCACAGAATCAACATCATCTTCAGTTGCACGTTGGTATAACCCTGCAAATGTATATGAGTTTTCCCAATTCCCTAGCTCATGCTTTAATGCTAAACGACCTTTAATTGATGACGTTTCCGTGTTACCCGTTGTTAACGTTGCACCCAATTCAGCTTCACCACCAAATGTTGCATCACCTTCAACAAAGTCACTTTTTGCATATGCATGTAATGGTAAAGTGCTCGCAATCGCGACGCTAACTAATAGTTTTTTCATTTTATATCCTATAATTTTTATTGTATCCGCATGAATAGAGTGCAAATAATCGTTGGTTTTCAGCATACTAACATTTTAAAATAAAAAATAAAAAAATGAGATCTAAATCACATTACTTTATTATCAAAAAAAATTGCCTATTATTGCCCTATTTAAATACGTCAAAAATTATAACTGGATCACATAACATTTTTTTATCATTTTGGTAAGTTATCAATATCGGAAACCGATAACTCAGGCGTTAAAGAAAGTACTTCCTCTTGCTTAAACTTATTGCCTTTCACTTGCACAATAATTTGTTGCACATCCTGCTTATTGAAAAACAAATTAGTGTAATAGTCTTGTACATCTTTTAGAGTGATAGATTGCAAGCGCTCAACATGCTGTGCTTTGCTATCGATCTCTTGTTTGCCTTGAGCCCATTCATTTAATAAATATGAAAATTCTGACTTCATATTACTTGGCTTAGCTAAATAGTTTGCAATATGCGCTGCTTTTATCTCTTCAAAGTCTTCTTCTTTGACTTCATTTAGGGTCTTTTTAAATGAATCTAAAAAGGCTTCAAAACGCTCGTATAACTTCGCGCTACCCACAGCAGGACTTTGTGTAAACAAACCAAAAGCAACGTTATCTCCAACTTGTATAGAAGCGGTAAATGGAGAATAAGTTAATTGTTCTTGTGTTCGAATTTGGTCATAAAAAGCCGGTTTAAGTA
The DNA here is from genome assembly GCF_038155185.1 of Psychromonas aquatilis. Taxonomy (NCBI): domain Bacteria; kingdom Pseudomonadati; phylum Pseudomonadota; class Gammaproteobacteria; order Alteromonadales; family Psychromonadaceae; genus Psychromonas; species Psychromonas aquatilis. Next base: position 99,824 of record NZ_JBAKAZ010000006.1, on the reverse strand, counting down.
GTTTATTCATTAGCTCAGCTTTTGCCAGACTCATTTCATCTTGTTTGGCTGACAAATAAAGACTTACTAAAGCATCATCTTCTAATTCAGATTTACGTACATAATTTAATGCACCTTGCTCCGGGTCCGCTTGTAGACGCTTGATGGTATAAAATGGTTTTGGTTGAATTTTAATTTTGACTTTAAGTTGAGCAACTAACTGTAATACTTCGATAGGCGACACATTACCTAACGCTAACAGGCGTACGCTCGATTCTGAGAGTATTTGTTTACTTAATTCTACTAACTGTTCACTAGTGACCTGATCAACAGCAGCCAATAAGGTTTCATCTGACCAAGCTGGTTGCCTTACTAGTTGTCTAAAACCATCTAAACCAAGATCCATGGCTTTAGTTTTCTTTTTATTATATAAACGACGTTTAAGCTCTTGTTTTGCTAGCGTTAATGATTGTTCATCTACCTGCATATTTTGTAAATGTGTTAATAGCATCAATAACAATTCATCTTGCTTATCGCTATAGCCACTGGTACTAATCATTAACCCATCACTGCTACCAATCGCAAAAGCAACACCCGCCTCTTGTGTAACAAAATGCAACTCAGATAATTGCTTATTAATAATATTAAGCAATAAGTTAATTTTAATACGTGCTGCCGGACTTTGATCATTCAAAGCATTATTTAAATGCAATTTATACATGGCTTTAGGTTCTTTCAATTGGCTTTGTTTAAACCAAACAGATAAGCCTGACTCTTTAACTAATTGTATCGCTTTTTTATTTTTCTCTGGTTTTACTAGCGTCAAGTTTTCAGGTAACCAATCATTACGCACTGGTAATATCATCTTATCTTGAATAGTCTTGGCTTTATTTAACCATTTTTGTAAACGTGATTTTTTAATACTCGCTTGTGAATATTTACCTTCATAATAAGGGATATCTTTATTGACCACTGCATTAGGTGAAACTAAAAATAAACGACTATTATCAGGAGTTAAATAAGTAATAAGCTGATTAATAAACTGCGCTTTAAACGCGTCTAATCTGAATGAATATGATAACAAGTCGGCTAATGGGTAGTGTTGCATATTCGCAGATAATCCCATTACGTAATTAAAGCCTGCGCTTTTAGGCAAAAATTTAAAGTAGTTATCTAAGCTTTTTTTCTGCTCCGTATATTGTAATGGGTTAACACCTTGCTCTTTGATTAAATTGATATAAGCAAATAAGCTCGCGACAATAGTATCTTGCTCTAGTAAACCTTTGTTGGTTAACTTAAAGGTCAAACTAAATTGTGAGTAGTGTTCGCTATGTAAGCCATAAAAACCTGCTGATACGGATTCCGTCAAACCTAAATTTTGTAAATAATCAGACAAGCCACCTTTATGGTCAGAGCCTAATAAACGACTAATATAAGCGCCAGGTTTATACATATATTGATCTTTCACAGAAGGCACTAGAAAATTAATTTGTAATAATTTTAATTCTGCCGTCGGCTTTAATTGAACCTCTATAGCACGCTGTTGATCAGTTAAAAGCGGTACCGTAATTTCCGGTTGAGTGCTATTTTTATTAGGAATTTGAGTTAAATACTTAACAGCGATTGCTTGTAATTTTTCCAGTGAACGAGGACTCGTTAATGCTACTTTCATGGTATTAGCAGAGTAGTTCTGTTCAAAAAACTGCTCTAGCTCTTGTTGCAATATGCTCTCTGGTTTATCAACAAGTGTGGTTAGATTCCCTGTACTAAAACGTGCCATCGGATGGGCTGGATTTAAAGAGTAACGCTGTAATGCATAAAGTTTACGCATATCATTATCAACATAAGTTTCATTCTCAGCATTCACCGTATGACGTTCTTTTTCTGCATACTTTTCATCTAATAAAGGAGCACGCATTACGTCACCTAAACGGTCTAATGCTTCTGGAAATGCGCTATCATTTACCTCAAAACCATAAACCGTTTTGTCCTGTGCAGTATAAGCATTTGTGTAACCACCATTTTGACTCATGAACTTACTATACTGATTAATCTCAGGGTACTTTTCTGACCCCAAAAACAACATATGTTCTAAATAATGCGCCAACCCTAGTTGTGAATCAGGGTTATGCATACTACCAATAGGCACAGATAAAGAGGCAGCACTATTTTTTAAGTCAGGATCAGATATCAACAACACCTCTAATGAATTAGCAAGGCGAATAACTTGATACTGGCGGGTATCATTAGGACTTTTGTTAATAGTTTCTTGAACAATTTCAAATGACTTCATATTGTTTTCTGTAGCCTGTAATTGGAATGAAATAAAAAAAGTAACAATAAATACACGAGTAAATCGGGTGAACATCTTGATTCGCATTAAAGGATCTCTTGGTGACTAAATGCCATTTTTATTTTAAGACATATTAGAAGATAAATAGTTTATTAGGATGCAGCGCTTCGTATTGTTAAATTTGAAGCCAGAAAGTTGTAGGGCCATCATTTGTCGAGGTGACTTGCATATCAGCAGCAAATATACCATTCTCAACAACAGACCCAAGATCACGGCAATGCGCATTAAACAACTCATATAAGCGTTTAGCTTCAAGCGGGTCTGCACTATTACCAAATCCCGGGCGATTACCTTTTTTAGTTTCAGCGGCCAATGTAAATTGCGATATAACTAATAGTTCACCATTAACTTGCTGTACATTTAAATTCATTTTTTCATTTTCATCAGCAAAAATGCGATACGCCAGTACCTTTTCGGCTAAACGTTTCGCTTGTTTATCAGTATCGCCTTTCTCTACACACAGTAGGACTAATAAGCCGCCTTTAATTGCCCCTACTAATTGCTCATTAACACTTACAGAGGCATTGCTGACACGTTGAATCATCGCAATCATGATTCAACCTCATCTTCTTCGTCAGTTTTAGCTAATGATTTAACAAACTCATCTAGTGTTGCCGTTACTTCAGCACCAATTAACACAATCAACCAGCTAAAATAGATCCAAACAAACATAATAGGAATAACAGCTAATGCACCGTAGATCACTTGTTGTGATGGGAAGTTAGTGATGTATAAAGAAAATAAGTCTGTTCCAAAGTTAAATAATAATGCAGCAACAAAACCACCCACCAGTGCATGAGAAACAGGCACTTTTTTATGTGGCACTAAACCATATACACCAGAAAAGCCTAACCAAGCAAAAACAAAGGGCATAACACTCAGTATTCTCTGTCCAATCGATAAAAATCCATCTGTATGTACAATTGAAAAAAGGTATGAGCTCATTGCAATACTACCACCAATAATAATTGGTCCTAGGCTGAGTATTGTCCAGTACATAGTGAATGCCTGTACTATTGAACGCTTCATATTGCAGCGCCAAATTCTATTAATCGTTTGATCAATCGTAGAAATAAGTAATAATGCGATAACCATTAATGAGGCAACCCCCATCATACTCATTTGCTTCGTATTTTCTATAAACCCTGTCATATGCTCTTTGACAGTGCTTCCCGCAGTAGGAACAAAGTTATTGTAAATCAAATCTTCAATTATTTTATTTAACTCAGAAAACATAGGAAAAGCAGATAAGATATAAAAGACAACGGCTAAACATGGCACTATTGATAATAAAGTAACGTAAGCAAGATGCCCCGCTGGCACTTTTATATTATCTTCACGGCTACGCTTCCATAAAAAAATACCGTAACCATATAGTAACTTCAGTTTCTTCATTAATACTTGCTGTTTAGATATCACAATCACAGTTCCTTAGCTATTCAAGAAATTTAAAATAAAAAAAAGGCCTTACTATAGTAAGACCTTAATATTAGAAAGTTAAGTACTTTAACTAAACGAACTAACCTTTCGCAGGGCGAGCTGCACGTTTACGTTCGTTCTCTGTAAGTAGTTTCTTACGAATACGAATGCTTTCTGGTGTAACTTCTACTAATTCATCAACATCAATAAACTCTAACGCTTGCTCAAGAGTTAGTTTAATTTCTGGTGATAACGTTTGTGCTTCATCTGTTCCTGATGCACGTACGTTAGTAAGCTGCTTACCTTTAACACAGTTTACTGTTAAATCGTTAGCACGGTTATGAATACCGATAATTTGACCTTCATATACTTCTGTACCGTGACCTAAGAATAGGCGACCACGATCTTGTAAGAAGAATAAAGAGTAAGTAACCGCTTTACCTGCTTGGTTTGATACCAATACACCATTTTGACGTTGACCAATTGTACCGCCTTTATGAGGACCGTAATGATCAAAGCTATGGTATAGAAGACCAGAACCAGAAGTGATTGTCATAAATTCAGTTTGGAAACCGATTAAACCACGACTTGGAATCATAAAGTCTAAACGAACACGTCCTTTACCATCTGGAATCATATTAGTTAGTTCCGCTTTACGGATACCTAATTGTTCCATGATAGAACCTTGATGCTCTTCTTCACAGTCAACTGTCAATGTTTCCATTGGCTCATGTAGTTGGCCGTCAATTATCTTCTCAATTACTTCAGGACGAGATACAGCTAATTCGTAACCTTCACGACGCATGTTCTCGATTAAGATACCTAAGTGTAATTCACCACGACCTGATACTTTAAATTTATCAGGATCTTCAGTTTCTTCTACTTTAAGTGCAACGTTATGTACTAGCTCTTTATGTAGACGGTCAAGAATGTTACGTGAAGTAACGTATTTACCTTCTTTACCACAGAATGGAGAAGTATTTACTTGGAAAGTCATTGTTACTGTTGGTTCATCAACAGTTAAAGGAGGCATTGCTTCAACATTGGTTTGTGCACAAATTGTATCAGAAATTTTAAGTTCGCCTAAACCACTGATTGCAATGATGTCACCCGCTTCTGCAACTTCAACATCATGACGCTCAAGACCTAAGTAACCTAATACTTGGCCAACTTTACCTTTACGTTCTTTACCGTCAGCACCAACAATAGTAACTTGTTGATTAACTTTAACTTCACCACGTGTGATACGACCAACACCGATAACACCAACATAAGAGTTGTAATCAAGTTGAGAAATTTGCATTTGGAAATCGCCTTCGCGATCCGCTTCTGGTGGCGCAACAGTATCAACGATAGTTTGGAATAAGTCTTCCATGTCATCTTTTTGCTCGTCCATATCAGTACTTGCCCAACCATTTAATGCAGAAGCATAAACAACTTGGAAGTCTAATTGGTCATCAGTTGCACCTAAGTTATCGAATAAATCAAATACTTGATCCATTACCCATTCAGGACGTGCACCTGGTTTGTCAATTTTGTTAATAACAACAATTGGTTTTAAACCATGTGCGAATGCTTTTTGTGTAACGAAGCGAGTTTGTGGCATTGGACCATCAACTGCATCAACAATAAGACAAACACTATCTACCATAGATAGAATACGCTCTACTTCACCACCGAAGTCAGCATGTCCAGGAGTATCTACGATATTGATATGGTAATCGTTCCATACGATTGCAGTGTTTTTTGCAAGGATGGTAATACCACGTTCTTTTTCAAGATCGTTAGAATCCATTACACGTTCTTCAGAACCACCGCGTGAATCCAATGTACCAGACTGCTCTAACAATTTATCAACCAATGTTGTTTTACCATGGTCAACGTGAGCAATAATGGCAATATTTCTTAATTTATCTAACGACATGATGCGCCTCAAAAATAACTTACTATTAAAAATACCAATTAAATAAAAGTAGACGAATCTATTTTTATTTAATTGGTATAAAAAGAATTAGGCAATAAAAACACAGAAAGTGTTCTAGCCAAATGTGCGCACATTGTAAACATAATTTCAAAAATAGAAAGTTTTAAGTCGATCACAGTTAGCGAAAATGCCCAAAAATGAGAAATAAACAGGATATACTGACCGCTTATTGAAAAACGCACCAAAATAGATGCAAGAAGCACCAAATCGGTGCAAAAATAATTTATAGTTCCATTTTGAAAGTGAATGATCTAGGTTATAGTAGGGTTCATCAAGTTGGCATAATATTCGCTGCGTGATAAATAATTAAGCTTACAATGATGGCAAATCATATTTGATTTATAAAAATATTGATTAGCGTCGTAATAATTTCCGATGTCAAATGAGGTTCAACAACATGTCTGTACAAACAATCCAAGACGTTTTAACTCTTATCCAAGAGCAAGAAGTAAAATTCGTTGATTTACGCTTTACTGATACGCATGGTAAAGAGCAACACGTTTCAATTCCACACCATCAAGTAAATGAAGACTTTTTTGAAGAAGGTAAAATGTTCGATGGCTCTTCAATTGCTGGTTGGAAAGGCATTCAAGATTCAGACATGGTATTAATGCCTGATCCTGCAACTGCTGTACTAGACCCATTCACAGATGACATGACGCTAAACTTACGTTGTGACGTATTAGAGCCAAAAACAATGCAAGGTTACGACCGTGACCCACGCTCTGTTGCAAAACGTGCTGAAGCTTACATGCGCTCTACTGGTATTGCTGATACTGTATTATTCGGTCCAGAACCTGAATTCTTCCTATTTGACGATGTTAAATACGGTAACAGTATTGCTGGTGCTTTCTACTCAGTTGATGCGAAAGAAGCTGCTTGGAACTCTGGTACTTCTTATGAAGATGGCAACACAGGTCACCGTCCAGGTATCAAAGGTGGTTACTTCCCAGTTGCACCTGTTGATTCAGCTCAAAACATCCGTTCTGCTATGTGTTTAATCATGGAAGAAATGGGCTTAGTTGTTGAAGCACATCACCACGAAGTAGCAACAGCTGGTCAAAATGAAATCGCTTGTCGTTTCAACACAATGGTTGAAAAAGCAGATGAAATCCAAATTTATAAATATGTTGTTCATAACGTAGCGCATGCATACGGCCAAACAGCAACGTTTATGCCTAAGCCTTTAGTTGGCGATAACGGTTCTGGTAACCACTGTCACCAATCATTAGGTAAAGATGGCGTGAACTTATTCTCTGGTGACCAATACGGTGGTCTTTCTGAGATGGCACTGTACTACATCGGTGGTATCATCAAACATGCTAAAGCACTAAACGCATTTACTAACTCATCAACTAACTCGTACAAACGCCTAATCCCTGGTTTTGAAGCACCTGTAATGCTTGCTTACTCAGCAGGTAACCGTTCAGCGTCAATTCGTATTCCAATCGTACCAACTGCTCGTGCAGCACGTATCGAAGTACGTTTCCCTGACCCAACAATGAACCCTTACCTAGGTTTCGCTGCGATGTTAATGGCTGGTCTTGACGGTATTAAAAATAAGATCCACCCAGGTGAGTCTCTAGATAAAGATTTATACGATCTACCTAAAGAAGAAGCTGATGCAATTCCACAAGTTGCTGTTTCTTTTGAAGAAGCACTAGCTGCACTAGACGCGGACCGTGCATTCTTAACAGAAGGTGGTGTATTCTCTGATGAAGGTATTGACGCATTTATCGAGTTAAAAACTAAAGAGTGTGAAGCAGTATCTCAAGCAACACATCCTAAAGAGTTCGATTTATACTACAGCGTATAGTTTAAAAATTTAAACATTACGTACTCAATAAAAGGCCGCCATTGCGGCCTTTTTTATTATCTAATAGACAGTAAACTGCTTATTCCCTGTAATAAAAAGCCTATAACATTTACAAAGCAGCTTAAACAGTCATTCACTAATCTGGATTTAAGATATTATCCGTCTTCCTAACTGTAATTATTCAAAAAAACTAAAGTTGGTCTAACTCTTGCTTTCTAAGTTATATATTTTTTATTTATACATTTAAAAATAACATGGCTGCTAAACGCAGCGCCTTTATATAGAAGCAAGGAGCATCACATGAGTGGAAATCAAGTCCGCCTTCAAGCAATTGAACAAATTACTAACCGTGCACCAAAAGAGGTCGTTCAAACTGAGCCACTAAATCAAATCTGGGCAACTGATGTTTTTAATTTAGCAAAAATGGAAGAAGCAGTATCAAAAAATGCTTTTAAAGCGATCAAAAAAACAGTGAAAACTGGTGAAGCTTTAGATAAAGCAACTGCAGACATCATTGCAGCAGCAATGAAAGATTGGGCCTTAGCAAAAGGCGCAAAATTTTTCTCTCATGTTTTCTATCCAATGACAAATATCACTGCTGAAAAGCATGATGCATTCATTCTAACGAACTCTGATGGTAATGCTATCAATGAGTTCACTGGCAGCTTACTTATTAAAGGCGAACCAGACGGTTCATCTTTCCCTAATGGTAGCCTACGTATGACTAACGCCGCGCGTGGTTATACAGCATGGGATCCAACAAGCCCAGCTTACATCCAGCATACTGCAAATGGCGCAACACTGATGATTCCAAGTGTATTCATGTCTTGGACTGGTGAAGCACTAGATAAAAAAATCCCATTACTTCGCTCTAATTCAGCAATGAATGAAGCAGCACAAAAAGTACTTAAATTAATGGGCGAAGAAGAAGTAGCAGCACTTGATTCAAGTTGTGGTCCAGAACAAGAGTACTTCTTAGTTGATGAAAACTTTGCTAACGCACGTCCAGACTTACTATTAGCAGGTCGTACATTATTTGGTGCGGCTCCAGCTAAAGGTCAACAATTTGATGATCACTACTTCGGTGCAATCCCAGCACGTGTACAAGTGTTCATGCAAGATTTCGAAGACAAACTATACAAGCTAGGTATCCCAGCTAAAACACACCATAACGAAGTTGCACCAGGTCAGTTTGAAATTGCACCTTACTACGGCGCAGCTAACGTTGGTGCAGATCAACAACAATTGTTAATGACAATGATGAAGCAAACAGCTAAAGAGCACGGCTTCCTATGTCTATTACATGAAAAACCATTCGCAGGTGTAAATGGTTCAGGTAAACACGTTAACTGGTCTGTTGGTAACAGCACACAAGGTAACTTATTAGATCCAGGTAAGACGCCACATAAGAATCTACAATTCTTATTATTCTGTGGTGCAGTTATTCGTGGTGTACATAAATTTGGTCCATTACTACGTGCAGTTATTGCTTCTGCAGGTAACGATCACCGTCTAGGTGCTAACGAAGCGCCACCAGCGATTCTTTCTGTTTACCTAGGTGACCAATTAGAAAGAGTATATGACGAAATTAAAACAGGTAAACTAACAACTTGTACTCAAGGTGGTGAAATGGATCTGGGTCTTTCTCAAATCCTTAATTTCGCACGTGATCCAGGTGACCGTAACCGTACTTCTCCATTTGCATTTACAGGTAATCGCTTTGAATTCCGCGCTGTAGGTTCAGAGCAGTCTGTTTCAGGTTCTCTAGTTGCAATGAATACAATGCTTGCTGATTCACTAAACTGGATTGCTGAGAAACTAGAAGTTGCTTTAGAAAAGCAAGATAAAACGGCTGCTGTAATTACTGTTCTTAAAGAATTAATGGAATTACACGGTAATGTTGTATTCGGTGGTGACGGATATTCAGAAGATTGGCATACAGCGGCAGTTGAAGAACGCGGCCTGAAAAACATCCCAACAACAGCTGATGCTTTACCAGCATTTAAATCGCCTGAAGTTATCGAGCTATTTGAAACAACAGGTGTTTTATCACCAGTTGAATTAGAAAGCCGTTACGAAGTTTATGCAGAACAATACAATTTAGCGATTGAAGTAGAAGCTAAATTAGTTATTGATATCGCTAAAACTAAAATTTACCCAGCAGCAATTGCGTATGTTTCAGAGTTAACGCTAGCCTCTGCTTCAACACTAGATTTAGGTATTGAATTAGACTCATCAGTTGCTAAGTCAGTAGCAGAGCATATTAATGGTCTATTAGCAGCAACAACTAAGCTTGAAGCTGAAATTGCTAAACATGACTTTGCAGATACCGAAGCGCATATGCGCCATAGTGCTGATGTAATTTGTCCATTAATGGCTGAAGTACGTGAACACGGTGATGCACTTGAATTATTAGTAGCGGATGAATTATGGCCTCTACCTAAATATTCAGAAATGTTATTTATTAAGTAATATTCAATAATAAAAAGACCTTGGTGGCTTTCTCTTGAGAAAGCCACTTTTTATAAAATAGTATTATCGTCATTCATATGATGATTAATCACTATTCACAATAAAATGAAGGAACGATAGGCATCAATTAATTAAACATATTTTTTTCTCTATTACCTACCAGATCAATAAGCAGTGTAATAAACACTATACTGTTAATAAATCAGGCTAATATTGAAAGGAAGTATGATGAAAGATATCGTTACTTATTTATCAATGTTATTGTTTTTAACGTTGGCTTCGGTAAGAGTTCAGGCAGAAATTTATCATTGGGTTGATGCTAATGGTAACAGTCACTTTTCAGATATTGCCCCCTTAATAGGTGCACAAAAAATATCTATTGAAAAGCAAAACTTAATGTCTACAAGCAAGAACCAACAAACAATACAATTGAAGCAGAACAAAACAACAGAAGTCACTCAAGGTGAATACAGTATCAAGATACTTTCACCCAAAGAAGATATAGCAATACGTAGTAATAATGGCACTATAGATATCAATGTAGACATAAGGCCAGAACTAAATAACAACCAATTATTACAACTATTTATAGATGGTGTAGCATTTGGTAAATCACAAAAATCAACAACAATTCGTGCATTAAATATTGACCGAGGCACTCATCAGTTACAAGTGAAACTATTAGATAATGAGGGCAATATATTAACTAAGACACAAGTTGTTACTGTTCATTTACAACGAGCAGCTATTAAATAGATTGTAGGACTATGTTAAAAGAACCTTGTAAAGAACTTGCTTTTACCTTTCTCGAAGAAGCGCAAACCGCTTTTTTGGTTTTAGATACCTCTTTAAAAGTGATCTACACTAACCCAGCAAGCGAGCATTTACTCTCACAAAGCAAGCAAAGGTTATATGGGAATTACTTAAAAACCCTCGCAAAACAATATCATTTCTCTTCAAAAATTATAGAGGAGTTACTTGTTGACCAATCTTCTTTTACTGCAAATGAACTGTCTTTATTAATTGATGGTCAGCCTATTCTGATTGATTTAAGCGCAAACTATATCATTATCAATTCAATATCTTACGTATTGATCGAAATGCGCTGCATTGAACATCAAAAGCGTATTAGCCAAGTACATTATCAAGAACACCAACAAAAAGCGGCACAGGAGCTTGTTAGAGGCTTAGCCCATGAAATTAAAAACCCATTAGGTGGTTTGCGTGGTGCAGCACAACTGTTAGAGGCTGAACTGCCTAGTGCAGATTTAAAAGAATTTACACAAATCATTATTGAACAAGCAGATCGATTAAGTGCGCTTGTTAATAGATTATTAGGACCACAAAAAGTAGGCACAAAAAGTATTCATAATATTCACTCTGTCTTAGAAAGTGTTCGTAAGCTAGTTAATTTAAATTTACCACAACACATTAAAATTAAGATGGACTATGATCCAAGTATCCCAGATTTTGAAATGCAACCAGATCAGTTGCAACAAGCTCTATTAAACATAGTACAAAATGCAGTACAAGCTTTACAAAATGAACCTGGTGAACACACTATTACGCTGCGTACACGTGCCGCGACTCAAGTTGTAATCAATGGATTATCACAACGCTTATCTACAGAAATAAAAGTAATTGATACCGGTCCTGGGATCCCTGAGCACTTACAAAGCACCCTCTTTTACCCAATGGTTACTGGACGAAAAGACGGTACAGGGTTAGGTTTATCAATCGCACAAGAATTAATTAAACAACATTTTGGACGTATAGAAGTTGCCAGCCAAAAAGGTAAAACAGAGTTTTCTATTTATTTACCAATATAATTTTGAGCCATGCAATAAAAATAAAATATTAAGGATGAACAATGACAGCTTGGATAGTAGATGATGACCATGCCATTCGCTGGGTCTTAGAACGAACATTAAAAGCTGAAAATATAGAGCATGCAAGCTTTCCAGATGCAGAGTGTTTATGGCAGCAATTATTAATTGAACAACCTGAAATAATTATTTCAGATATTAGAATGCCGGGTATAGATGGTTTAGAGTTGATGCAAAAAATTCATCAACGCTATCCCCTTATTCCGATCATTATTATGACGGCACATTCAGATTTAGACAGCGCAGTTAATGCTTATCAAAGTGGTGCATTTGAATATTTACCTAAACCTTTCGATATTCATGAAGCAACGGCACTTATCAAGCGTGCACTAAATCATAGTAAGGAGCTAAAACAACAAAAGAAACCGACTGCACAAGCCATTGCAACCCCTGAAATTATTGGTGAAGCACCGGCAATGCAAGAGGTTTTCCGTGTTATCGGGCGTTTGTCTAGCTCTAGTATGAGTGTATTGATCAACGGTCAATCAGGAACAGGTAAAGAACTTGTTGCCCATGCGTTACATAAGCATAGCCCGCGCAAAAATGAGACCTTTATTGCGCTTAATATGGCAGCGATCCCAAAAGAATTGATAGAAGCTGAATTATTTGGTCATGAAAAAGGCGCTTTTACAGGAGCTGCTGCAAATCGACAAGGTCGCTTTGAGCAAGCTGATGGAGGCACTTTATTTTTAGATGAAATCGGTGATATGCCTTTAGACGTACAAACGCGTTTATTACGCGTATTAGCGGATGGGCAATTTTATCGTGTTGGTGGCCATCAAGCGATTAAAGTAGATGTCCGTATCATTGCTGCAACCCATCAAAATTTAGAGCAAAAAGTACAAAGTGGTGACTTTCGTGAGGATTTATTCCATCGCTTGAATGTGATCCGTTTACAGTTACCTGCACTAAAAGAACGCCGCGAAGATATACCACTACTAGCGAATCACTTTTTGCAGATTGTTGCCAATGAATTAAATGTTGAAAGTAAACAATTAACTAAAGCAACCATTAATTACCTCAGTGGCCTACCTTGGCCTGGGAATGTTCGACAACTTGAAAATATTTGTCGTTGGTTAACTGTAATGGCCAGTGGTCAAGAAGTTCATATCAATGATTTACCGCCTGAGCTAGGAGAGCAAGAAACACCAGATCAGGGCAATGCGCCAGAGCAGTGGCAAGATAGCCTAAAAAAATGGACTGATACACAACTTAAAAATGGTGAAACAAATATCCTAGGGCAATTATTACCTGAATTTGAAAAAATAATGCTGCAAAGTGCCTTGAAACATACGCAAGGCAAAAAACATGAAGCAGCAAAATTGTTAGGCTGGGGACGCAATACACTAACGCGCAAACTAAAAGAACTTAACTTAAACGATTAATTAATACTTTTATAATCGCCCTGTTTCAGCTTAATGCTAAATAAAAACCTAATTTTCTGATCAGAATTAGGTTTTTTTATACTTGCGCATAAACAGGTTTATCACCTAGCCAACGGTCCACTAATGGACGAATATATTCAGGGTGAGCGTCAATTAAAGCTAATGCCAGTGATTGTACTTGAGGAATTAAAGCTTGGTCTCTCAAGAGATCTGCAATTTTCATATCTGCAATGCCAGTCTGTTTTGTTCCTAATACCTCTCCTGGTCCTCTAATCGCTAAATCTTGCTCTGCAATATAAAATCCATCATTACTTTCTCGCAACACATTTAATCGTTTTAAAGCAGTTTTAGATAATGGGTATTTGTAAAGTAATACACAATGACTAGCGACCTTTCCTCGTCCTACACGCCCACGCAACTGGTGTAATTGTGCTAAGCCTAACCTCTCAGGGTTTTCAATGATCATAAGGCTAGAATTAGGAACATCTACACCAACCTCAATAACGGTTGTCGCAACCAATAAGTCTAACTCACCCGCTTTAAATGAATCCATTACATATTGTTTTTCCGCTGCTTTCATTCGCCCATGAACCAAGCCAATACGTAAATCAGTCAAAGCCAGCTGTAAATTATTGGCGGTATCTTCTGCTGCTTGGCACTCTAACGCTTCTGACTCTTCAATCAAGGTACATACCCAATAAGCCTGCCTGCCTTCCTCTTTACACGCTTTATAAACACGCTGAATTATCTCTTCTCGTCGAGAGTCGGCCAATGCAACCGTTTTAATCGGTGTTCTGCCCGGCGGCAATTCATCTATTACAGAAACACTTAAATCCGCATAGGCTGTCATAGCAAGCGTTCTAGGAATGGGTGTTGCGGTCATGGTTAATTGATGTGGAACCAAACCATTATTAACGCCTTTTTCGCGTAACGATAAACGTTGATCAACACCAAAGCGATGTTGTTCATCGACTATAATTAACGCTAAATTATGAAAAATAACGTTCTCTGAAAATAAAGCATGAGTGCCAATCACCATTTGTGATAAGCCTAAGGTAATATTTTCAACTTGATTACGTTTTTCTTTTACTTTCATTTTTCCAGATAGCATCCCCACCCGCACACCTAATGGCTCAAACCAACTTTGGAAGTTTAATAGATGTTGTTCTGCTAGCAGCTCTGTTGGTGCCATTAAGGCAACCTGATATCCAGCCTCTATCGCAGTTAGTGCCGCTAATGCTGCGACCAATGTTTTACCCGATCCCACATCACCTTGTACTAAACGCATCATAGGTAGCTCAAGGTTTAAATCTTGTTGAATCTCAGCATTAACTCGATGTTGTGCTTCCGTTGGAGAAAACGGTAAATTATTCAATAACTGTTGCGACAACACTCCAGGTGCATTCAATACGGGCGATTTATGCTGTTGTGCTTGCTCTCGTAATGCCAACATACTAATTTGTTGCGCTAATAACTCTTCGATAATTAAACGTTGTTGAGCAGGATGAGTTCGCTCTTCTAATTGCTCTATGCTCGCTGACGGAGGTGGACGATGTATCGTCATCAATGCATCAAATAAACTAATAGGGTGCATCAGTAACGAGGTGGGGATTAACTCTTCAACTTGGTTTTGTTGTAAGTGTTGTAATGCTTGCTCTGTTAATTGGCGTAAACTATTTTGCTTTAAACCCTCAGTAGTCGGGTAAATAGGTGTTAGCACCTCCTCTACGGAACTCGATGTGTTTTCTGCCACTAATGAATATTCTGGGTGAGTCACCTCAAGGCCTTGATAACCGCGCTTAAATTCGCCAAAACATTTTATCCACTGCCCTTCTTTAAAACTGTTTTTTTGAGCAGCATTGAAGTGAAAAAAGTTTAATGTAGCGATCCCTTCCCCATCACTTATTTTACACTTTAAAATACGACGTTTACCAAATTGAACCTGACAGCTAACGACTTCACCTTGTATGCTAACTTGCATACCATCTTTAATATCTTTAATTGCATAAAGTCGAGTGCGATCTTGATAATGCAACGGCAAATGAAACAATAAATCTTCGACTGTATTTAAGCCTATTTTGCTCAGCCTTTCTGCAACCTTTGCTCCCACACCTTTTAGTGCAGACAAAGGTATTTTACTTAATTTCATTTACTACCTCTGTTAACTATTATTCATTTAATACGTAATGTATAAACCACTAAAGGTGATTATAGGTTAATATAGGCGATTATCACTTAAGTTTTTGTATAAGGTAAAAGAATGTACTTACTCATATTAATAACGCTATTTTTTAGCACCGGTATATTCGCTGAGAGTGAAGATATAGAGCAAAATGATGTTGATGTTATCGAACAACGTGCTGAAGATGAATCGACAGTAGAGGGTCTCGAATTCTCTATTTTAGCGCATAAGCCTAACTACATCTTACCCCTGTATTATAATGACAAAATACAAGGCTATGATTTATACCAAGGTGAAAGTAATGATAGCACACCACAACGCAACGAAATAAAGTACCAAATTAGTATCAAATTACCGCTCTTTGACCATATAGCAGACCTCCCGATTTCAGGTTATGTTGCTTATACTCAAGTCTCATTTTGGCAGGCATACGACACTAAAGGCTCAGCTCCCTTTCGTGAAACAAACTATGAGCCAGAAGCCTTTCTAGTATGGGATACAGATAAGAAGCTAGCAGCAGGTTGGGAATTTAAAAGCGCTTCATTTGGTTTTACTCACCAATCCAATGGACGTAGCGAGCCTTCCTCTCGAAGTTGGAATCGCCTGAATGGTAACCTAGTTTTTAGTAGACAAAATCTTGTTGTCAACGTCAACCCTTGGTACCGCTTCTCTGAATCATCCGATGATGACGATAATCCTGATTTATTAGATTATTTCGGACATGGTCAAGTAATGCTTGCCTACAAGCAGGATGATCACGTTTACTCACTGGTCAGTCGTAACAACCTTGAAAGTGGCTTTAGTAAAGGCTCATTGAAAGCTTCATGGAGCTTTCCTTTATACGGACGAATAAAAGGCTACATCCAAGTATTTTCCGGTTACGGTAATAGTTTAATTGAATACAATGAATACACTAATACGGTGGGTTTAGGGATCGCCGTCACTGACTTTTTGTAATCAGTAACGAGGATTATTCATCTTTAGGGATTATTTCATTATTTAAGCTTTGCACAATTTCATCGATTAATTGTTGTTTTTTACCTTTAAATGAAGGCTGATCACTATTATTTAAAGACAGCCATTGAGGGTGATGACGAGCCTTACTTAGCCATTTATTCCAGCGTTTGGGTAACGGTTTCTCATCACTCGTAGTGTTAACCAATGACATTTTGGTAAAACTAGCATGACCACGCTGTTGTAATGCACTTAATAAGTTAAGCTGACGCGTCCATAAAACTTGTAATGTTGTATCGTCCGCACAAAGGTAACGATAACCTGTAACCTTCGCATGGATTTCATCATAATATCGTTGTTTGACTCCCCACAGAACGCCCATTACCCCACCGGCAACCGCTGCGGCGCCCAAGGTCATTCCAGCAGCCACTAAATCAACGGCAACACCAACACCGGCTCCTTTTACGAAGTCGCCGCTGACCTTAGAGCTAAATTCTTGTAGATGATCTGAAGAAAACAGGTCCAATTCCCATTTACCTTGCTGTATAGGCAACTCATATTGGTCAATATCTTGTTGTTGAAACTGGTAGAGGTTTAATAGTTGATTAAGTGTTTTGGTTTCTAATTTGCGCATTGTTGATTGCAATTTTTCACTGAAAAGCTCAATACTTTTTTCATCATTATCAGCTTTAAAACGGCATGCGGCAGACTCTACAAGTAATACTGCGATAAGTTGCTGAGCAGCTGTGGCTCTCTCTTGCCATTGTTGTTTTCGTTGCGCAATTAAAACATCGAGTTGTGCCTCGTACTGAGATAATAACGTCTGCATCTTTTGATAGATTTTTAGTTCATCGGAGAATTTAAATACCACGCTATCAAAACTCACAAACGCATGTAGGTTTAAACGCGCGAGTTGTGTCGTCCACCCCTTCACATCTGCATCATCAGACTCTATAAAGTTAAGTACCGGTATAATGGGCTTAGCCGCATAACTTAATATTTTTAATTCATCACGGTATTTACCTAAAATAGGCTCACGCACATCAATCACATAAAAAATAATATCGTTACTTAATAATGCTTTGAGTACTTTTATCTCCTGCTCTAAATCAGGAAATAAGGGGGCAGAATTAATAAAAGCTAACAAACGATCAATGCCATCTTGATGCTCTTCCTGTGGAAGCTGATCAATGGTATTTAACAAATGAATTGAGTCTTCAAGCCCAGGCGTATCGTAAATAATAATACTCTGATTACTATCTATCCTAATTTCAGCACCTTCTACATGACGAGTGGTGCCCGCTTTATCTGCTATCTCTCCAAAATTTGCATCGCGAAGTAAAGTACGAATTAACGATGTTTTACCTGTATTTGCATGCCCGACGACTGCTACTGATAATTGTTTCTTATCCATCTTACCCCTCACTTTTATTATTAGGGTGTATGTAGGTAACACGAGATGAACTGATATGCACTTTATTAGCTGCCTCTAACCAGTCTTGTAATCGCTCAAGCCGTTTTTGATTATTTTGTAAGGGCTCAGTCCCTAATAAAACTAAATAAAGTTTTGTAGCGTCTTTATAATACAGTTTATTCACCAAACTTAACCAACCTCGGTCTGGGGCTCTGCGTATATCAACATACAGCACCAAATCAGATTTATCAGACATCGTTAATTCCGATAAAGCGTATTGCTGGCTTTCGCTATCTAGAATATTCGTTAAGTTTATTGAATAGTATTGATCAGCATGTTGTTGCGCAGCTAAAAGCGTCGACTTATTGAGTTCAATCGCTAGCGGGTAAGCATCGAGTGGCATAGTAAGGTGTTGATTATAAAATTTATCGATAACCGCTGAGTTTTCTTTATCTAGTATAGAAGACACATCAGGATCACTAATAAAACGGTGATGTACAATAGGCTGTAATAGGCTTTTTAACTGAATGTAATACGGTAATGAGTAGTTTATTTTGAACTTTTTTTGTTGGTATTTAATTTTCTGTTTAAAAGTAAACATTAATAAAATACGTGGTAATAAACCATACACGATTAGACTGAAAATAAGTAAATTAGCCCAGCTAATACGGTTTGCTTGTGCAATTTCTAAAGTGTTTACAATACTAATACCTGCATTCGTCACGTCTGCACTATGTGGAACGGATATCCCTAATAAATTAGGTAAAAGCGTTAACATACTCGTCAACTGTGCGAATACATCAGCACTTAAAATTGTTGTTTCCCAAATAAAATCCACTTGGTGGGTCGCTAGTACTACCAATAGAGAGCAAGTTGCCCCTAATAAGTAACAACTCCACCAAAGGTGGCTAATAAAAGAGAGTTGAGCCTTGCCCATGTAAGAAATGAAACGATGATCAAAATAGAACTGAAATAACTTAGTATAATAGTCATGCTTACTGGTCAATTTATGATGTAACTTATCCAGCCCTCTAACTCCAGAAAGGCTAAGGTTAGCAATCCAACTAATATTTAAGTTAACTTTTCTAAAATAAAAGATTAACCAAATCAGTAATGACAATAGATTTGGGACAATAAATAATAAAATTGCCCAGAAAAAGTTAATTTGCGTGCCAGCATTATTAACAAGAAATTGTGACACACTGGTTGCCCCAATCATTAAGAAAATCAAAGAGACTAGTACTGAAAAACGTCTAAATAGTTGCTTAAAGTGAAAAAATACAGGTGTCACTTGATAACGTAGCTCAGCAAGCTGAGTACGCTTAGCTAATGCCGCATCAAAGCTTAATTCGCTATAATCGGCATTAAAACTATCAGCTGGGGAATCATTTTCAATTACACGAATACCTTCGGTTACTATACGTTGCTGGTATTGATCCACTTAGATTCCTCTTTATTATTTACGGCCACGAATGGCGTTCCACCATGCTTCAGGAGCATCAATCTGCCCTTCAGAGTCTAAAGGTGGGTAAGGCAGACCTTTTTCTCTGCATAACTGGCGATAAATAGGATGTCCACCTTCAAATAAAATACGATGTTGCTCTTCTTCAGGTAGTCGACAAGTTTGTCCGTACATACCCGCTATTTGGCGTTGTCGTTGTGCTTCAGACATAATAATAGCAGAAGCGACTGATACGTTTAATGACTGACACATCCCCACCATAGGAATAATTACATCTTGATCAGCTAATGCCAATGCTTCATCACTGATCCCAAACTTCTCTTGGCCCATCATGATTGCAGTCGGCTTAGTATAATCAACTTCACGGAAATCAATCGCTGTTGCAGATAAATTAGTGGCGATAATTTGCATCCCCTGTTCACGCAACGCAGCAACAGCATCTTGTACCGTATCATGTGAATGTACATTAACCCATTTTTGACTACCTGAGGCAACATTACGTGAAATACGTGACGAATCAATATCCCAAGTAGCATGAACATTATTAATTCCCATTGCATCTGCAGTCCTTACAATGGCAGCAAGGTTGTGTTGCATATGAACTTGCTCCATAAAAACCGTTAAATCGGGTTGACGGTGGTTTAACATAGAAGTTATTCGGGCAAAACGTTCAGGCGTCATACATTCTCACACTTAGCAATTATAAAAGAGCTTATTATATAGATGTTTTAATAGAGGCTAAAGCTATCTAGATAGCAGAGATAACCTTAACACTTAATAATAGGAGGTTTGATCTATTAAAGTCCCACTCAAATTAATAGTAAATTAAACGATCACTAAACTTAGAGAATAAAGCTGATCTTAGAGGTATAAATCCTAGTTTTGCTATATGCTATAGTGAACAACGAATA
This sequence comes from Psychromonas aquatilis, assembly GCF_038155185.1. NCBI lineage: Bacteria > Pseudomonadati > Pseudomonadota > Gammaproteobacteria > Alteromonadales > Psychromonadaceae > Psychromonas > Psychromonas aquatilis. Next base: position 79,607 of record NZ_JBAKAZ010000006.1, on the reverse strand, counting down.
AAAAATAGATACGTCAAATAGGTTAGATAATGAATTTTAGAGATCTTGAATACTTAATTGCTTTAGAAGAACTAAAACACTTCCGTAAAGCAGCTGATAAATGCTTTGTCAGCCAGCCAACATTAAGTGGGCAGATAAAGAAACTAGAAGAAGAGCTAGATGTCCAATTAATGGAAAGGTCTTCAAGAAAGGTTATTTTTACGCCTGCAGGGCTGGATATAGTGGCCAAGGCTAAAACCATCCTTTTAGAAGCGAAATCCTTAAGAGAGTTAGCAAAAAGTCATAATGAGCCAATGCGCGGTACCTTGCATATTGGTTTAATTCCTACAGTGGCGCCTTATCTATTACCTTTAATTATTCCAATTATGAAAGAAACATTTCCTGACTTGGAGCTTTATCTACATGAGAACCAAACAGCGGTGTTATTAAAGCAATTAGAGCAAGGTGAGCTTGATTGCTTAATGTTAGCAGTGTTACCTGGTATGGAAAACTTTAAACAAGTAGAGCTATACGACGAACCCTTAGAGCTTGCACTATCAGATAAGCATTCATGGTCTAATAACCGTTTGATTAACCTTCAAGAACTCAGTGGAGAGCATGTATTGATGCTTGAGGACGGACATTGCTTGAGAGATCAGGCTTTAGGCTTTTGTTTTACCGCAGGCGCAATCGAAGACAGTAGCTTTAAGGCAACCAGTTTAGAAACTTTACGACATATGATCAGTGCAGAAAATGGACTGACTTTATTACCGCAACTGGCTATACCGTTAAATCGCGCACAATCAGGTGTTAAATATATCCCATTTGAAGCACCAGTACCTTCTAGAAAGATTGTATTACTTAGCCGTAACAACAGTGCACGCCAAGTATGCTTTGATCAGTTAGCAGAATTAATTAACAAAACAGTTTCAAAGCGATTAGCAGAATATCAATAATAGCTGCCATAATTGACGGTTAACTGATAAAGATAAACTTAGATTAGCCGTAAAAACTACAGATACAAAAAAGCCGAACATAAGTTCGGCTTTTTTATTGCAACTATAAAGAAACTTACGCTTCTTCGTCCGCTACAACTGGACGGTCTACAAACTGGATATAAGCCATAGGAGCTTTATCACCAGTACGGAAACCACATTTAATGATACTAGTGTAACCACCAGGGCGATTCGCGTAGCGAGGACCTAGTTCATTAAATAATTTTGCCACTACTGCATCATCACGAAGACGAGCAAATGCTAGACGACGGTTAGCAACGCTATCCGTTTTAGCTAATGTAATTAATGGCTCAATTACACGACGCAATTCTTTTGCTTTTGGCACTGTAGTTTTAATAACTTCATGCGTAGCAATAGAAATTGCCATATTACGAAACATAGCCTGACGGTGGCTGCTGTTTCGGTTAAGTTGACGTCCACTTTGACGATGGCGCATAACCTAATCCTTATTATTCGTAAATCGGTTTTAGACTAATCTTCGATTAGACTTGCTGGTGGCCAGTTTTCTAAGCGCATGCCTAGAGACAGTCCACGTGATGCAAGCACATCTTTGATTTCAGTTAGTGACTTCTTACCTAAGTTAGGTGTTTTAAGAAGCTCAACTTCAGTACGTTGTACTAGATCACCGATATAGTGAATCGACTCTGCTTTCAAACAGTTAGCAGAACGAACAGTTAGTTCTAAATCATCTACTGGGCGTAAAAGAATTGGATCAAACTCAGGTTTAGCTTCAGCTACTGGTGCTTCATAAGTAGTGCGTAAATCAACAAATGCGTCTAATTGCTCAGCTAAAATTGTAGCTGCGCGACGAATTGCTTCTTCAGGCTCTAAAGTACCATCTGTTTCCATATCGATAACAAGCTTGTCTAAATCAGTACGTTGTTCAACACGAGCAGATTCTACACTGTAAGCAATACGCTCAACAGGGCTGAAAGTCGCATCTACTAGTAGACGACCAATTGGACGCTCATCTTCTTCGCTATGAATACGCGATGAAGCTGGAACATAACCGCGACCTGATTCAATTTTAATACGCATGCTGATTTCAGCATTGCCTGTTAAATTACAGATCACATGTTCTGGGTTGACTATCTCTACATCACCATCATGAATGATGTCGCCTGCAGTAACAGGACCAGCGCCAGATTTAGTTAAACTAACTAAAACTTCATTTTTACCTTCAAGCTTAACTGCTAGACCTTTAAGGTTAAGAAGAATCTCTAGGATATCTTCTTGCACGCCTTCTTTTGTGCTGTACTCATGTTGTACACCATCAATCTCGACTTCAGTTACCGCCGTTCCCGGCATAGATGATAACAAAATACGACGAAGAGCATTACCCAAAGTATGGCCAAAGCCACGCTCTAGTGGCTCAAGAACCACTTTTGCTCTAGTTGTTGAAACTTGTTCGATATCAACTAATCTTGGTTTTAGAAAATCAATTACAGAACCCTGCATTTGTGCCCTCTCTTAACAGTTAACTTTACTTAGAGTAAAGTTCGATGATTAACTGTTCGTTAATCTCAGCAGATAAATCTGAACGTTCAGGTTGACGTTTAAACTCGCCTTCCATCTTCGTTGTATCAACTTCAACCCAACCAAGGGCTTCACGTTGACCAGCGATTTCTAGTGCAGCGCCAATACGTGATTGCTTTTTAGCTTTTTCACGGATTGAGATCACATCGCTTGGTTTAACGTTGAATGAAGGGATATTTACAACTTTACCGTTCACTAGAATAGCTTTATGGCTAACTAGTTGACGTGATTCAGCACGTGTCGCGCCAAAGCCCATGCGGTATACAACATTGTCTAAACGGCCTTCAAGAAGTTGAAGTAAGTTTTCGCCAGTGTTGCCCTGTAAACGAGCAGCTTCTTTGTAGTAGTTACGGAATTGCTTTTCTAAGATGCCGTACATACGACGAACTTTTTGCTTTTCACGTAATTGTAAACCGTAGTCTGATAGACGTGGTTTACGTGCACCGTGTACACCTGGTGCGTTTTCGATTTTACACTTAGAATCGATCGCTCGAACACCTGATTTCAAAAATAAATCAGTGCCTTCACGACGGCTAAGCTTAAGCTTAGGACCTAAATATCTTGCCATTGTTCTTTCTCCAATTACCTTAGAAAGTTGCGATTAAACGCGACGTTTCTTTGGTGGACGACAACCATTATGTGGGATCGGTGTAACGTCAGTAATATTTGTTACACGGAAACCCGCCGCGTTTAGTGCGCGAATCGAAGATTCACGACCAGGTCCTGGTCCATTTACAAAAACTTCAACGTTTTTAAGACCGTACTCTTTTGCTGCTTCAGCAGCACGCTCAGCAGCAACCTGTGCAGCGAACGGAGTAGATTTACGAGAACCACGGAAACCAGAACCACCTGCAGTAGCCCAAGAAAGAGCATTACCTTGACGGTCTGTAATAGTTACGATTGTGTTGTTGAAAGAAGCATGGATGTGAGCCATACCATCAGCAACTTGCTTTTTAACGCGCTTGCGAGCACGAGTTGGTGTTTTAGCCATTATCTCTTACCCTATTTCTTAATTGCTTTACGCGGACCTTTACGAGTACGAGCATTCGTTTTAGAACGCTGTCCACGTAGAGGCAAGCTGCGACGGTGACGAAGTCCACGGTAACAACCAAGGTCCATAAGACGCTTGATGCTCATAGATACTTCACGACGTAAATCACCTTCAACGGCGAATTTAGCTACTTCTGTACGAAGAGCTTCGATTTGTGTTTCATCCAGATCTTTAAGCTTAGTAGTTTCAGCTACGCCTGACTGTGCACAAATAATTTGTGAACGAGTCTTGCCGATGCCAAAAATAGCAGTTAATGCGATAACTGCATGCTTATGATCAGGAACGTTAATGCCAGCGATACGGGCCACTATGCACTCCTTAAAGTTAACGATTCATTTGTGAAAAGCCCGGTAGGATACTCGACAAATGATAAATTAGCAAACAAAACACAGCTTAGATGAAAAAATCACCTAAGCTGCTGATAGATCCAAAATCTATATTAGTATTAGCCTTGGCGTTGTTTATGCTTTGGCTCTACACAGATAACACGCACAACACCGTTGCGCTTGATAACTTTGCAGTTACGACAGATTTTTTTAACGGATGCACGAACTTTCATTGCAACACTCCGTAGTTATGTAACTGTCAGGCTAGGAAACTATTTTCCGTAGTCCTTCAAGTTAGCTTTTTTCAAGACAGAATCATATTGATTAGACATCAAATGAGTCTGCACCTGTGCCATAAAGTCCATGATAACAACAACGATAATTAATAACGAAGTACCACCGAAGTAGAACTGCGTATCCATTGCAACCATCATAAACTCGGGAATCAAACAGATAAAGGTAATGTATAACGCACCAGCTAATGTTAGACGCGTCATCACTTTATCAATGTAACGTGATGTTTGTTCTCCTGGACGGATTCCTGGGATAAAGGCACCGCTTTTCTTCAGATTATCTGCTGTGTCACGTGGGTTAAACGTAAGTGCAGTATAAAAGAAGCAAAAGAAGATAATAGCAGCTGCATATAACATCATATGCAACGGATGACCCGGCTGTAAAGCCAATGAAACATCCTGTAACCAGCTTAAACCTTCAGTCTGACCAAACCATTGGGCAATAGTACCAGGGAATAAGATAACACTCGATGCAAAAATTGCAGGGATTACACCAGCCATATTTAGTTTTAATGGCAAGTGAGTGCTTTGAGCAGCAAAAACCTTACGGCCTTGTTGGCGCTTAGCGTAGTTAACGACGATTCGACGTTGACCACGTTCTACAAAAACTACAAATGCAGTTGTTGCAAACACGATAACAATTAATGCAAGTAGCACAAGAAGGTGAATATCACCTTGACGTGCTTGCTCGGCAGTTTGCCCGATTGCCGAAGGCAACCCAGCAACAATACCTACGAAGATAATGATAGAAATACCATTACCGATACCGCGTTCAGTTATTTGCTCGCCTAGCCACATAAGGAACATAGTTCCCGTTACTAAACTAACAACAGCAGTGATATAAAAAGGCAGACCTGGATGTTCTACAAGGCCTGGCATCATTGCTGGTAAACCGGTTGCAATACCGATTGCTTGGAATGTACCTAATACCAAAGTACCGTAACGTGTGTACTGGTTAATCTTACGACGACCAGACTCACCCTCTTTCTTTAGCTCCGCTAAAGGAGGATGAACTACCGTTAACAATTGGATGATTATAGACGCAGAAATATACGGCATAATCCCCAATGCAAAGATAGACGCACGAGATAAAGCACCACCAGAGAACATGTTAAACATTTCTACGATGGTACCTTGTTGTCCTTGTATCAAGTCAGCTAGGACAGCGGCGTCAATACCAGGAATTGGAACAAAAGAGCCTGCACGGAACACTAATATAGCGCCTAAAACAAACAACAAGCGCGTTTTAAGTTCGCTCATTTTGTTTCCTTGTGCCGCTTTCGGATCTAATCCTGGTTTCTTAGCCATTGCCTATTATTCCTCGATTTTTCCGCCTGCCGCTTCGATTGCAGCACGAGCACCTTTAGTTACACCAAGGCCTTGTACTGTTACTGAGCGAGAGATTTCACCAGATAGAACTACTTTAGCAAACTTAGTTGTGTTTGTTAGTAGACCTGCCTGTTTCAACGTTTCTAGAGACACGATATCGCCTTCTACTTTAGCAATTTCGTTCAAACGAACTTCACCGCGTACAAGAGATTTACGAGACGTGAAACCAAATTTTGGTAAACGTTGTTTCAAAGGCATTTGACCACCTTCAAAACCAGGACGTACAGTACCGCCTGAACGAGACTTTTGACCTTTGTGACCGCGGCCACCAGTTTTTCCAAGTCCAGAACCGATACCACGACCGACACGTTTAGCAACAGGCTTAGAGCCAGCTGCTGGAGATAGAGTATTAAGTTTCATTATTACCCCTCAACCTTAACCATATAGTAAACTTTATTAACCATACCACGTACTGCTGGAGTGTCTTGCAACTCTACAGTATGACCGATACGACGTAGGCCTAGACCTGTTAACGTTGCACGGTGCTTTGGTAAACGGCCAATTGCACTTTTGGTTTGAGTTACTTTAATCGTTTTAGTAGCCATGCTGAATTACCCCAGAATATCACTAACGTTTAAGCCACGCTTAGCTGCGATTTGCTCAGGAGAGTTCATGCTCTCTAGTGCATCCATCGTAGCGCGAACAACGTTAATTGGGTTAGTTGAGCCGTAAGCTTTTGATAGTACGTTTTGTACACCAACAACTTCTAATACGGCACGCATTGCACCACCTGCGATGATACCAGTACCTTCAGATGCTGGTTGCATGTACACCTTAGAACCAGAATGACGGCCCTTAACAGGATGCTGCAGAGTGTTACCTTTTAATTGAATTTCGCTGATATTACGACGAGCTTTTTCCATTGCTTTTTGAATAGCAGCAGGAACTTCACGCGCTTTACCATAGCCGAAACCAACACGACCATTACCATCACCAACTACTGTTAGTGCTGTGAAGCTAAAGATGCGACCACCTTTAACTACTTTTGAAACACGGTTTACTGCGATTAGCTTTTCGTTCAGATCACCGGTTTGAGATTCTACTTTTGACATAATCTTTTCCCTTAGAACTGTAGACCAGCTTCGCGAGCTGCGTCAGCTAGTGCTGCAACACGACCGTGGTATTGGAAACCGCTACGGTCAAAAGAAATTTTAGTAATTCCTTTCTCTACCGCACGCTCTGCAACTAATTTACCAATTAGTTGAGCTGCTTCTTTATTACCACCGTTGTTAACTTGTGCGATCACTTCTTTTTCTAATGTAGAAGCGCTTGCTACGACTTGTGCGTCTGCTGTAATTACCTGCGCGTAAGTATGGCGAGGTGTACGGTTGATCACAAGACGAGTTGCACCAAGATCTTGCAATTTCTTACGTGTGCGAGTAGCACGACGAAGACGAGATGCTTTCTTATCCATAGTCTTACCTTACTTTTTCTTCGCTTCTTTACGACGCACATTTTCATCAGCGTAACGAACACCTTTACCTTTATAAGGCTCTGGTGGACGGAATGCACGAATCTCTGCAGCTACTTGGCCTACAACTTGTTTATCAGCACTTTCTAAAACGATTTCTGTTTGGCTAGTAGCCGTTGCAGATACCGATTTTGGTAAAGTGTAAACAACAGGGTGTGAAAAACCTAAAGTTAGGTTGATTTCTTGACCTTTAACTTGTGCACGGTAACCAACACCTTGAAGAAGAAGAGTCTTCTTAAAGCCTTCAGTTACACCTACAACCATATTGTTAACGTTAGCACGCGCAGTACCTGCTTGTGCCCATGCGTCTTTAACACCTTCAACAGGTGCGAAAGTTAATACGCCATCTTCTAGTTTAACAACAACAGCATCATTAAGATTACGAACTAATTCGCTTTTACCACCTTTTACAGTGATCTCTTGACCGTTTACTTTTACTTCTACGCCAGCAGGAACAGTAATCGGTGCCTTAGCTATACGAGACATAGATTACTCCTTAAGATACGTAACAGATGATTTCACCGCCGATGCTAGCATTACGCGCAGCTCGGTCAGTCATTACACCTTGAGAAGTTGAAACAATCGCAATACCTAAACCAGCCATAACCTTAGGAAGATCATTTGCACCTTTATAGATACGAAGACCTGGGCGGCTTACTCGTTTAATAGTATCGATTACTTTTTTGCCTTCGAAGTACTTTAATGTAACTTCTAATTCAGGCTTTGTGTCACCAGCAACAGCAAAATCTTCAATATAACCTTCTGCTTTAAGCACAGTTGCAATTGCAACTTTTTGCTTTGAAGAAGGCATCTTTACAGACACTTTGCTTGCTGCTTGACCGTTACGAATACGCGTAAGCATATCCGAAATAGGATCTTGCATGCTCATAACTATTTACTCCGTGATTTAATTGATTACCAGCTGGCTTTTTTCAGGCCAGGGATTTCTCCGCGCATCATATGCTCACGAACCTTAATACGGCTCATGCCAAATTTACGAAGATAACCATGTGGACGACCAGTAACGTTACAACGATTACGTTGACGTACTGAACTTGAATCACGAGGTAGCGATTGAAGCTCTAACACTGCATTCCAACGATCTTCATCAGATGTATTTGCACTGCTAATAGTTGCTTTTAATGCCGCACGCTTTTCAGCGAACTTAGCAACTAACTTCTCACGTTTTACTTCACGCGCTTTCATTGATTGTTTAGCCATTTTCTAACTCCTTACTTACGGAATGGGAAGTTGAACGCAGTTAATAACGCGCGTGCTTCTTCGTCAGACTTAGCTGAAGTAGTAATTGTGATATCTAAACCACGTACTTTATCAACTTTATCGTAATCGATTTCAGGGAAAATGATTTGCTCACGTACACCCATAGAGTAGTTACCACGACCATCAAATGACTTAGCATTTAGGCCACGGAAATCACGTACACGCGGGATAGCGATTGTTACCAAACGCTCAAAGAAATCCCACATACGCTCTCCACGTAGTGTTACTTTACAACCAATCGGGTAGCCTTCACGAATTTTGAAGCCTGCCACAGAGCGGCGTGCTTTAGTGATCATTGGCTTTTGACCTGAGATTGCTGCCATATCTGACGCAGCGTGCTCTAGGACTTTTTTATCAGCCAGTGCTTCACCAACACCCATGTTTAGGGTGATTTTCTCTATTCGAGGGACTTGCATGACAGACGTATAGTCGAATTGCTTTTGCAAATCAGACACCACGTTGTCTTTATAGAAATCATGCAGTTTCGCCATCGTAAACTCCAGTTACTTCACAAGTTCATTATTAGACTTGAAGAAACGAACTTTTTTGCCGTCTTCTAATCTAAATCCAACACGATCTGCTTTACTCGTTGCCGAGTTGTAGATCGCAACATTTGATACTTCGATCGGTGCATTCTGTTCAATGATTCCGCCTTCCACACCCGCTTGAGGGTTTGGTTTTTGGTGTTTCTTTTGAACATTTACACCTTCAATAATTACTTTACCGTTAGCTAAAACTTGAGAAACTTTCCCAGTTTTACCTTTATCTTTACCGGCAATAACAATTACTTCATCGTCACGTTTTATTTTTGCTGCCATTTTCGGTTCCTTACAGTACTTCTGGCGCCAGTGAAACTATCTTCATGAAATTTTCATTTCGAAGCTCACGGGTTACAGGGCCAAAGATACGTGTACCGACTGGCTGGTTGTTTGCATTCAAGATAACCGCAGCGTTGCGATCAAAACGAATAACAGAACCATCGGGACGACGTACACCTTTTCTGGTACGCACTACCACAGCTGAATGAACATCACCTTTTTTAATTTTTCCGCGAGGAATTGCTTCCTTCACTGAAACTTTGATGATATCACCGATTGCTGCATAACGGCGATGCGAGCCACCAAGGACCTTAATACACATTACGCGTCGAGCGCCACTATTGTCGGCGACATCTAGCACACTTAGCATTTGGATCATTATAGTGCTCCGCTATTTACTATTTAATACTCTCTAAATGAGTTGTGTTCCCTTATTTCAGGGAGCGGCATCATACCACCAACTTTTTTAGAAAGATAGTCTAAAAAAACGGCACTCAAAGAATTGAGTACCGTCTCGCTTATATAACTTAAGCAAACTAATTAAAAATCAGTTAGTTAGGCTTTAGTTATGATTTTAGCCAATGTCCAAGATTTATTCTTAGATAGAGGACGACATTCTGTAATTTCTACGTAGTCACCTTCATTACATTGGTTTGTTTCATCATGTGCTTGAAGCTTAGTAGTACGCTTCATGAATTTACCGTATAACGGGTGCTTCACTTTACGTTCAATAGCTACAACAATAGATTTCTCCATTTTTGCACTGATTACTTTACCTTGAAGAGTACGAGTATTCTTTTCGCTCATTACGCACCTGCCTTCTGATTTAATACTGTCTTAACACGGGCGATGTCACGACGCACTTGTTTAATTGAGTGCGGCTTTTCTAACTGACCAGTGCTTAACTGCATACGTAAGTTAAATTGCTCACGTAATAAGTTTAGAAGCTCAGCATTAAGCTCTTCAACGCTTTTATCTTTAAGTTCGTTAGCTTTCATTACATCACCTTACGAGTTACGAAAGTTGTTGCCACTGGCAATTTAGCTGCTGCAAGAGCAAATGCTTCACGAGCCAATGCTTCTGGAACACCTTCCATTTCATAAAGAACTTTACCTGGCTGAGTTTGAGCAACCCAATATTCCACGTTACCTTTACCTTTACCTTGACGAACCTCTAAAGGCTTGCTGGTAATCGGCTTATCAGGAAACACACGGATCCAGATTTTACCTTGACGTTTAACATGACGAGTCATTGCACGACGTGCTGCTTCGATTTGACGAGCAGTAATTCGACCACGACCGACAGCTTTTAGTCCAAATTCGCCAAAGCTTACTTCCGCACCTTTAGAAAGACCACGGTTGCGGCCTTTCATCATTTTGCGGAACTTCATACGTTTTGGTTGCATCATAGCGTATTTCTCCTACTTACCGCGACCTTTGCGTTTTGGTTTAGCTGGCTGTTCTTCTTGTTGAAGTGGTAAACCACCAAGAATTTCACCTTTAAATATCCAAACCTTAACACCGATGATACCGTAAACAGTCAACGCTTCTGATGTAGAGTAATCGATATCCGCACGAAGAGTATGTAGCGGCACACGGCCTTCACGATACCATTCGTCACGAGCGATTTCAGCTCCACCAAGACGTCCACTAACTTGAACTTTGATACCTTTAGCGCCTAGACGCATAGCATTTTGTACCGCACGCTTCATAGCACGACGGAACATAACACGACGTTCTAACTGAGAAGAGATAGAATCTGCAACTAGTTTTGCGTCAAGTTCAGGTTTACGAACTTCTGAGATATTGATTTGAGCTGGAACGCCGGCCATTTTAGCAATAGCTGTGCGTAGCTTCTCAACATCTTCACCTTTTTTACCAATTACAACACCAGGACGAGCTGTGTGAATAGTCACACGTACGCTTTTCGCTGGACGTTCAATTGTTATTTTAGACAAAGAAGCATTTTTCAATTTCTCTGTTAAGAATTTACGGATTTCAAAATCACTGTATAAGTTATCTGCAAATTCTTTTTTGCCTGCATACCAAGTAGAGCTAAATGCTTTAGTGATACCTAGGCGAATACCGTTAGGATGAACTTTCTGTCCCATTGTTTAACCCCTGTCTGATACCACTACTGTGATATGGCAAGAACGCTTCATTATGCGATCGGCACGACCTTTCGCACGCGGCATGATTCGCTTCATTGTTGGACCTTCGTCAACACAAATTTTTGTGATTACTAGTTCATCAATGTCAGCATCTTCATTATGTTCAGCGTTTGCAATTGCAGAATCTACAACTTTTTTAATCAATACAGCAGCTTTCTTAGGGCTGTATGATAAAAGTTCTAGTGCTTTTTCTACTGGAAGACCACGAATTTGGTCTGCTACCAGGCGCGCTTTCTGTGCTGAAGAACGAGCATATAAATGTTTAGCTAAAGCTTCCATAATTACCTCTATTTCTTCGCTTTCTTATCCGCAGCATGGCCACGGTAAGTACGCGTTGGTGCAAATTCACCCAGTTTGTGACCGATCATTTCATCAGTTACAAATACTGGCACGTGTTGACGCCCGTTATGGACAGCGATAGTTAGACCAATCATATCAGGAATGATCATTGAGCGACGAGACCAAGTCTTAATAGGCTTTTTCTCGTTGCTATCAACCGCTTTCTCTACCTTCTTCAGCAAGTGTAGGTCAATGAAAGGACCCTTCTTGAGAGAACGTGGCATGGCGATACCTCTGCTTATTTCTTATTACGACGACGAACAATATACTGATCAGTTTTCTTGTTCTTACGAGTTTTGTAACCCTTAGTTGGAACACCCCAAGGTGAAACTGGGTGACGACCACCACTTGTTTTACCTTCACCACCACCATGTGGGTGATCTACTGGGTTCATTACAACACCACGAACGGTAGGACGAACACCACGCCAACGCGTAGCACCAGCTTTACCTAGTTGACGTAGCATATGTTCTGCATTACCAACTTCACCGATTGTTGCACGACACTCAGCAGGGATTTTACGCATTTCACCACTACGTAAACGTAGAGTAACGTAAGCACCATCACGAGCTATAATTTGGCTGTAAGAACCAGCAGAACGTGCAATTTGTGCACCTTTAGCAGGTTTCATTTCTACAGCGTGTACTGTTGTACCTACTGGGATGTTACGCATCGGTAAGCAGTTACCTACTTTGATTGATGCATCTTCACCAGATTGGATTACATCACCAGCAACCATGCCTTTAGGGGCAAGGATGTAACGACGTTCACCATCAGCATAAAGTACTAGTGCAATGTTTGCACTACGGTTTGGATCATATTCCAAACGCTCAACTTTTGCTGGGATACCATCTTTATTACGTTTGAAATCAACGATACGGTAATGATGTTTGTGACCACCACCAATATGTCGAACCGTAATACGACCGCCATTATTACGACCACCAGATTTAGATTTAGACTCTAAAAGTGGAGCGTATGGCTTGCCTTTATGCAGATCGTTATTTACCACTTTAACTAAGTGGCGACGACCTGGAGATGTAGGCTTACATTTAACAATAGCCATATATAATTCCTCTACTCAGCGCCATCGAAACTAATATCTGCACCTTCAGCCAGAGTAACGTATGCTTTTTTCCAGTCGCTACGGCGACCCATACGTTGACCTGTACGCTTGGTTTTACCCTTCACGTTTAGTGTGCGAACACCAGTAACTTCAACATCAAATAACTTCTGAACTGCCGCTTTGATTTCTGCTTTAGTCGCAGTACCTGCAACTTTGAATACCATAGTGTTATGGTTTTCAGCAGATAAAGTTCCCTTTTCAGAGACATGCGGGGCTATAACAACTTGCAGTAAACGTGCTTCACTGATCATGCTAGGCTCTCCTCAATCTTTTTCACTGCATCAGCAGTTACTAGAACTTTATCAAACGCGATAAGGCTAACTGGGTCAATGCCTTGAACATCACGCACGTCAACTTTGTATAAGTTACGCGCTGCTAAGAATAGATTTTCATCTAACTCTTCAGTGATGATTAACACATCTTTAAGATCCAGGTCTTTTAATTTAGCTGCAAGCTCTTTAGTTTTAGGAGCCTCAACAGTAAATTTCTCGACAACGATTAGACGATCCTGACGAACTAACTCAGAAAGAATACTTCTTACTGCACCGCGGTACATTTTTTTGTTAACTTTCTGGCTATGGTCCTGTGGACGAGCTGCAAAAGTTACACCACCACCAACCCAAATTGGGCTGCGGATTGTACCTGCACGTGCGCGACCAGTACCCTTTTGACGCCATGGCTTTTTACCACCACCGCGAACTTCACTACGGGTTTTCTGAGCGCGAGTACCTTGACGAGCACCAGCTGCATATGCAACGACTACCTGATGTACAAGGGCTTCGTTGTATTCACGTCCAAAGGTAGTTTCAGAAACTTCCAGAGCACTTTGTGCATCTTTCAATACCAATTCCATTACTAACTCCTCGGCTATGCTTTAACAGCAGGTTTGATGAATACGTTGCCATTTTTCGCACCAGCTACTGCACCTTTTACAAGCAGTAGGTTGCGTTCAATGTCTACGCGAACAACTTCAAGGTTTTGAGTCGTAACACGCTCAGCACCCATGTGACCAGCCATTTTCTTGCCTTTAAATACGCGTCCCGGTGTTTGACATTGGCCAATTGAACCTGGAGCACGGTGGCTTATAGAGTTACCATGAGTCGCATCTTGCATAGAGAAATTCCAACGCTTAACGCCGCCTTGGAAGCCTTTACCTTTAGATTGACCAGTAACATCTACTTTATTAATTTCGTTGAACAACTCAACGCTTAGCTCAGCACCAACTTGAATATCTGCACCTTCGTCTTGACCAAGGCGGAATTCCCATAAACCACGACCAGCTTCAACACCTGCTTTCGCAAAGTGACCAGCTTCTGGCTTGTTTACACGGCTAGCTTTTTTCTCGCCAGCAGTTACTTGAATAGCTTGGTAGCCATCAGTATCAAGTGTTTTAACTTGAGTAACACGGTTTGGTGAACATTCTAGAACTGTAACTGGGATAGAAACACCATCTTCAGTGAAGATGCGAGTCATACCAACTTTACGACCTACTAGACCGATTGTCATTACGATAACTCCTTTCTAACCCAAGCTGATTTGAACATCAACGCCAGCAGCTAAATCTAGCTTCATTAGTGCGTCAACAGTCTTTTCAGTTGGTTCTACGATATCAATCAAGCGCTTGTGAGTACGAATCTCATACTGATCACGTGCATCTTTGTTTACATGCGGTGAAGTTAGTACAGTGAAACGTTCTTTACGAGTTGGTAGTGGAATAGGACCACGTACCTGAGCACCTGTGCGCTTTGCAGTTTCAACGATCTCCGCCGTTGATTGATCGATCAGTTTATGATCAAAAGCTTTAAGGCGGATACGGATTCTTTGGTTCTGCATGGACCAAAACTCCTAGTTAAAAATACAACATACAAATATACACCTGACAACCTATCCTAGATAGACCTCAAGTGTATATTCAAACTAGTAGCTCCCCAATTGGGAGTCATTTTTGATAACCAACAATTTTATTATTCATTTTTTGTCTGGTTATGGGTTCATTAACCCGCCTGCCTTATTGGCAAGTGGGCGTATAATACACTAACTGCTGACTTAAGCAACCCTTTATTGGTGTTTTGTTTAAAAAATATTCGAAATGTTCTCTGTCAGCATCGAATAATGAAATTCTTCCACAACTCACACTCCCTTTCAATATATGTTACATTTTCAGTCTCGCTTGTATTACATTCAACTAGGGATCACCTTTGGCTTCACTCATTCAGTTTTACCAACAACTTAAACAATTAGCGCGCCAATCTAATCATAGACAGCTCTTTTGCTTAAAGGGAGAAGAACATTGGGCCATAACACAAGCGATTTCTATCATAGATACAGAACAAGTTGCCTATAAATGGTGCGGAAAAGCCCCCTCCTCTATCACGGCCAATAACTACAACTCTCTATTAGGCCAAGATATTGAGTTGTTAATACTTAATATGTCAGAGCACTTCGATGCCAATATGTTTGCTGCAGCAGAAGGTGCAGTTAAAGGTGGCTCTATCATTATATTGATATTGCCTAAAATCATCGCGAACACAGATTACTTCTCTACTTATATAGAAAAGCAGCTTATCTCATTTGCTTTTCCTATTATTAACCAAGAAACAGCTTTACCTCTTGTTGCACAATCAAGGGTTAATAATAAACCTGACAACGATCAATATATTGAGCAGCAACAAGCTATTCAACAAATTATGAAAACCGTGACCGGCCACCGTCGCCGCCCTTTGGTCATAACCGCCAACCGTGGTCGAGGTAAATCTGCAGCACTGGGCATAGCTGCCGCTACTTTAATTAATGAAGGTTGTTCTAAAATACTTATTTGTGCACCAAGTAAGCAAGCGGTAAAGATTGTCTATAAACATGCATCACTAACATTATTAGAAAAACAACACATTAACCGACTTATTTTTATCGCACCAGATGCCTTATATATAGAACAACCTGATTGTGAGCTATTAATTATTGATGAAGCAGCTGCAATCCCACTGAAAATGTTAGCGCACTTTAGTAAACGTTACTCAAGGTTAGTTTTTGCAACAACGCAATTTGGTTATGAGGGCTCAGGCCGAGGGTTTGCATTACGCTTTCAACAGCAACTATCTCAAATAGCACCGCAATGGCGAAGCTTGCAACTCAATAAAGCAATCCGTTGGGCTGAAAATGATCCCGTAGAAGCTTTTACTCTCAACAGCTTATGCTTAATGGAAAAGCAAGCTTTGAGTCATTTTACAATACAGGATGTACAACCCCGTATTGAGGTCATTAATAAACAATCTTTATTGGAGCACCCTACTCGACTCAATCAACTGTTTTCGTTATTAATTAATGCGCATTATCAAACCAAACCTTCTGACTTAAGTGCATTACTTAATGATCAAGATTTAACAATGATAGGGATGTATCATGAGCAACAAATCCTAGCCGTTCTCTTAATTAATCGTGAAGGTGGGTTTGAACCACAACTAGCTGATGATATCTACCAGGGTAAGCGTCGCCCTAAAGGTCATCTAATTGCACAATCACTTACTTTTCACAGTGGCTTCAAGCAAGCTGCAATGCAAAAGTTCGCCCGAGTGCAACGTATCGCTGTACAACCTATTTTGCAAAACCAGCAATTGGGTTCTCGATTATTGAGTTGGGCTATCGCTTGGGCTAGACAACAACAGTTTGACCATATCAGTGCTAGCTTTGCAGGTAGTGAGCAGCTTATTCGTTTTTGGCAGCAACAACAGTTTCAAGTTTTACGGATCGGTACCAGTCGAGACAAAAGCAGCGGGCAACATTCATTTATGGTTAACTTACCTTTAAATGAGAAAGCATTAATATTGCACCAACAAATACAAGCCGCCTTTCACCAACAAATCAAGGTACAACTAAGTAGGCAACTTGCTCAATTAGAAGCGGCTACCATCATCGCGCTTTGGCCTGAAATAACAAATAAATCAGGAAATACACAATATCATTCGCTATCAGGATATATTAATGCCAATCGTAGCTATGAAAATGTAGAATATCTATTAATTGAATTGCTCTATAACACATCATTGGCCTCGTTGAACCAACGACAACAACACTGTTTGATAACCAAAGTGATTCAAAATCATAGTTGGCAACAGGTCATAAAAGAACAAAACTTTACCGGACAAAAACAAGCGCAAGCATTCTTAAAAAACTGTATCTGCGAATTACTTAATTCAATACCAAGAGAAAAATAAATGAGACTTGATAAATTTATCTGTGAATCAACAGAGTTAACCCGCAGCGAAGCCAAGAATGTTATTCGTAAAGGCATGATTAACAATCAAAAAGGAGCTTTACGTAGTGGCGCATATAAAGTAACAGCTGAAGATATCATTACTTTTAAAGGACAAACACTAACAGTGCGTGGCTTTCGCTACCTAATGCTAAACAAACCACCTGGTTTTATTAGCTCTAATGTCGATGAACAAATGCCAAGTCTATTAAACCTTATTGAAATAGAAAAAAAGCAGAATGTTTTTATTGCAGGTAGATTAGATGCAGACACTACAGGCTTAGTCTTAATTACCGATGATGGCCAATGGTCACACCAAGTGACTAGCCCACGTAAAAAATGTGAAAAACGTTATCGTGTTCACTTACAAGAGCCTGTTGACCAAAGTATCGTTGATCAGTTTGCAGAAGGGATACAGCTAAAAAGTGAACCACAACCTTGTTTACCAGCAAAGCTTGAGCTAATTAATGAAACAGAGGTGGTATTAACAATCAGCGAGGGTAAATACCATCAAGTAAAACGCATGTTTGCGGCAGTAGGTAATTTTGTAACAGGGTTACACCGAGAAAAAATAGGCGCTGTAGAGCTAGACCCTAATTTAGTATTAGGTGAATCTCGTTTTTTAACGGAGCAAGAGATCAATGGATTCAAGTAAATCATTCAATCAACAATGTTATGACCTCTTAGTAAAAATTCCAAAAGGAAAAGTGGTCACCTATGCAGATATTGCGCATCACCTTGGCGGTAAAGCTTACCAAGCTGTTGGGAATGCGATGGCCAGTAATCCAACACCGATCATTGTGCCTTGCCATCGCGTGGTCAATAGTAACGGAGCTATCGGCAAATTTGCATTAGGAACAGATAAAAAAATAGCGCTATTACAGGAAGAAGGTATTGAGTTAGACAGTAAAAACTTAAAAATACTCAATCTAGACAAACAACGTCACCGCTTTTAATTTATTAATCAATTAGTCTTTGAATAAAGCTGAGGATCGGTCGATAAACCTCTTCAGCTTTGTCTCCCCTGACAATAATATGCTCATCCGCTTCAATCTTATGTAACGTTTTATCTTTGCTCATTACTGAACGCATAATTTGATCCGCACCATCATTTTCAACCACAGGATCATTGCTGCCCTGAATAATTAATAATGGCAAGTAGACATTATGTAATATCGATTCACATCTATCTTGTAAAATAAGTAATTGCCTTAACCCAGCAATATAAATACGGTCATAATTACTCTCGGGGCTTTCTGTTTTATTCTCCACCCACTTCAGTGTCCCGACCTGCAAAGAGAAATGGCTCAGTAGATTATTCCAACTATCTAACAAGGACGTGAAAAAAACAGACTTTTTCTTTAATGATATAGCAGGGTTAATTGCCACAACCCCAGCGATGTTATCAACATTCGTTGTACTTTTTAATAACGCTAATAGCCCACCAGCAGAAAAGCCAACCACAACCACTTTTTGATGATAATGCGATAATACGGCATAACCTCGATTTACTGATTCAATCCAACCTTGAACAGTACAGTCACGCATTTCTTTTGCCAACGTGCCATGCCCCAATAAACGAACAAGATAAGCTCCATAACCCAAACCATTTAAATATAAAGCAAGTGCTTCCATCTCTTTAGGTGAAGCTAAAAAGCCATGAATTAATAACACACCGACTTTATCTGTTTCACCTTGAAAATATTGCGGCTTGCCAATTACTCTTGTTTTAGTGTGTAAGCGATCAAAAGAACGCATACGCTCACCTTCAAATAACAAGCAATCCGTTTTTAATACTTGCTTAGCAACTTGTGCAGATAGCTTCTTAGGAGAGGTTGAGATTAACCTTTTAATCTTTTTAACATAACTACTCATGATCTCGAATTCATTAACTAACACATTAACGACACTTTCAATCCGCATCCGGTGAAAAGGATGTTGCATATTAAACTTCTCACAATTAACAAAAATAACACCATCTTGGATGTTTGCCACCTGTTCATTGATTGCTAATTGAAGACTTAAGTCATAAGGCTTATAAACTTCACCACTAACAAGGTTAATCACCCCTTCCGATAAACTTGGATGCACCCTTCTCTTTTTATTTTCTTTAATGTGTACAATCGTCAAATAAATCACTTTTTTAAAGTCACTTTCCTTCATTCCATTACTGGGAATAAAGCGTAATGCCGTAGTCACAAGATGGTCCATATTAATGGATAGGCTACCGTATACTCTCAGCATAAACTGCTTAGTTAAGCGATGACGCATCAACTCCATTAAATAATCCATACGTTTAGCGGAAGAAATAAAAGGCGTCAGTAAACTAAAGAATCGTCGATATGGCCTGGTAAAAGTACGTAAGTTAATTGCATGGCCAAAACAAATTGAAATATCACACTCCTCAAGAATAATATTTCCCTCTACTAACAACTCCTCTTCAAAAAAATCAGGTAATTCTTTAAAGAAAAGTTGTGCACCTGCAGAAATTAAGTTTTTACCGGGACGTAATGGGTAATAACTAATATTCACTGGCACAATATGTAGATCTAATGGAGAAAGATCGGTAGGCCCATGCAAGTCATAGGTTTCTTGGTAATAACTAATTAATGCTTCATTATTCTCTGCAATCGCTTTTTTATACTCCTCCTTCTTTAGAAAGGTTTGTAATGCCAACATAGCAGCCCCGGTGTGTGGCGCTCTCGATGCATTTGGCATTTGCATTGATAAACGGCCTTTGTTAAACACCTTTTTATTTTTAACCATGCCACCTTCAGGATAAATCACCCAGTTATAAGTACCACGCATAAGTTCAGAAATAATCTTTTCATTACGGTTAGGTAGATTTAAAGGTAATGCGCCAACAGACTCTAAAACGCGACCAAAATTTCCCACAAACAATGAGCTGTCTGCTAAAGAATGCACCATTTGCCCATTAAACTTATATAAGGCTTGAGGTAATAGTGCTGTTTCCATACGTGTAAAATGATTAACCACGAATAACGTAGGATGTGCACTTAAAAACTCTACTCCTTCGGCAGATACTGAAGACTTAGTAAACTTCTCTATCAAGTTAATCAACCAACCTGAAATTAAGAAAGATGAACTAGGCTTTTCTAAGGTCGACTCTTTTGGCATAAGCGATCACTTCCCATCAGCAATTGGATAGATACCTTCCTCTAACCATTGGAATTGCTCATTTAAAATAGCATCACTGATTTTTTGCGCGGTACTTGAGTGTGGTGCAGATAATGCGTCAAAATGAGCTTCTATTCTCTGTGTAGCTAAAAGACAATGATGATCCGCTAACGCAACCGCATTAGAATAACCCGCTGACACTTGGCTTTTTGCATAAGAACAAGTACTAACCATGGCAAATATTTCGCAACCTATCGTCATTAAGTGACCTAATGTTTCTTGGCGTAACTCTAATTTTTCACGATGTGTGACAACCTGCTCAAATAATACTCGCGCGAGACGGTGCGTACTTCGCTGACAATAATTAACATGCTCTGCAAGGTCACCACTTAAGGTAAACTGCTCAATAAACTCCTTATTAAATATTTGTGCTGGATACCAAGATGCGTATTCTTTAAATAACTTAAAAGCAGCATCACGTTTGGTAGAGAAGTCCGCACCTGGCTTTATTAAATCGGCAGCTAACGATAAATGTGTATCCAAAGCTTCACGACTTAAAAACAACTCCATAATGTCCGTTGTTCCTTCAATAATACGATTAATTCGTGCATCCCGTAACATGCGCTCTACAGGAAAAGGCAACTCACCACGGGCTTTAAGGGAGCTTGCTTTCTCAAAGCCTCGGCCACCAAACATTTGCACTGTTTCATCCATTACCTGCCAGGCCATTTCACTACAAAATAATTTCGCCATGGCAGCTTCCATGCGAATATCCAGATCCCCCTTATCTGCCATAAAGCTGGTTAACCAAGTCACAGACTCCATGGCAAAGGTAGTAGAAGCAAGATAAGCAATACGATTACTCCCTTTCTCATGCTGAGCAATCGGTAATCCCCACTGCACTCTTTGTTTACCCCAGCGACGGGCCATATTTAAACATTGTTTTGCCATACCAGTACTTGCAGCAGGAATCGTTAAACGCCCGGTATTTAGCGTTGCTAATGCAATTTTTAACCCTTGTCCTTCTTCTAGTAATCTATCCTCTACTGGCACTTCCACATCTTTAAACGCTATTAAGCCATTCTGAATGCCGCGGATCCCCATGAAGTCACAACGGTGCTTAATATTAATCCCGGCACTTTTACCGTTCACAATAAAAGCAGAAATCTGCTTCACTTCCTTATCATCCACTATTTTAGGAGTGGTACATGCCATCACCACTAAGTAATCGGCGATTAGCCCATTTGTACACCATAATTTCTCACCATTAATTAAATAGTGCGTGCCTGCTGCATTTAACCTTGCTGTTGTTTCCATTTGCGCAGGATCAGAACCAACACTCGGCTCAGTTAATGCAAAGGCAGAAATGGCTCCATTTTTAAATAAAGGTAAAAAACGTTGTTTTTGCTCTTCAGTACCAAATAATTTAACTGGCTGAGGCACACCAATACTTTGGTGTGCTGAAACTAATACTGCTGTTGACCCACAGTGACTGGCGATCGCCATTAGTACTCGATTATAATTGACCTGAGAAAAGTCTAATCCCCCGTACTCTTTAGGAATTTTCATTGAGAAAACCCCAATTTTAGCTAAGGCTTTCATTGCTTTATCTGGAATTAATCGCGTCTCATCTACTAAGTCGGCATCTAATGTTTTAGCTAAAACAATACCAACTTGTTTCACCATTTTATCGCCAATTAGCTTATCTTCGGTAGTTTGTTCAGGAAATGGAAAAATAGCATCTGACTTAAACTCGCCCATAAATAAAGACTTAGCAAAGCTTGGATGTTGCCATACTGACTCGCGGGCTTCTTCAGTCAGGTTTAAGGACGAAGCTTTTTGATCACTCATTTTAGAAGTATCAATAATGACTTTTTTATCTTCAGGAAAACTCATAACCACTCCTTAATCAAAACCACTGCTCAACGGCTTTGATTTAATTAAGACTGCAATAAACTATTGATAAAAACCACGTCCCTGTTTTGCACATGTTCGCAGGTAAGTAGCAGCTTGATAACGACTCCCTACTGTTTGCTGTAATGCATCTAATCGTTTAGCTACTTCTGCACAACCAACATTATCAGCCCAACGGCATAACCCTCCACGCCACGCAGGAAAACCAGTGCCCATCACCATCGCTAAATCTAATTGTCCTGCATTCTCAACGATCCCTTCATCTATACAATGCGCTGCTTCATTAACCATCACTAACATTAATCGGTCAATGATTTCTGCATCGCTTTTATCTTCACTGTCTTTTACCGTAGGTGATTGATACAAAAGCTCATTAACTTGCACTTCCTGATCTTGGTAGCGATAAAAGCCACGTCCACTTTTTTTCCCTAATAACTTTAACTTAGCGTATAAATGCTCGAGTACCGGTGCCACTTGCATACGCTCACCAAAACTCGCTTCTAATATTTTTGCTACTTTATAACCAACATCAATACCTACTTGATCAGCCAACTGAAAAGGCCCCATTGGCATGCCAAAATCGGTCATAACCTGATCAACTTTTTCAATATCAGCTCCCTCTTCTAATAAATAAGCAGCTTCATTTAAATAAGGTAGTAAAATCCGATTAACCAAAAAGCCTGGACTGTCTTTAACCACAACCGGTACTTTGCCCCAGAGATGACAAACAGAGATCGCCTGCGCGATAGTTTGTGAATTGGTTTGTTGGCCTTTAATTACTTCAACAAGTGGCATTCGGTTAACTGGATTAAAAAAATGTATCCCACAAAACTGTTCAGGTCGTTTTAATACACTGGCCATCTCCGTGACTGATAATGCAGAAGTATTGGTACATAATAAGCTAGTCTCTGGTAATGCAGCTTCAGCTTCCTGTAATACCTTTTGTTTAACGTCAATCACCTCGACCACAGCTTCAATAGCCATATCCACACGATTAAAGCCGCTATAATCTAAAGAACCGCCAATCCGATTAATTGCAGCATCTATCTCACCCTGCTTAACTTTTCCTCTTTTTTTCAATTGATTAAAATACTCAACGACCTTTTGATAACCTAACTCGATTGACTGCCACTGAATATCTTTAAGGCGCACAGATAAACCTTTACTACTCATTAGCCATGCAATCCCACCTCCCATTACACCAGCACCGATCACCGCGCCTGTTTTAGGGAGCGTAACCACATCAGAATATGCCTCTCGTTGCTGCCTTTTAACTTCTTGAGTCAGAAAAAATATCGCAATTAAGTTTTTACAAATATCAGAAGGCGCTAGATTTGAAAATTCAATTAACTCTCGCTGAATACCTTCGTCAAACCCACACTTTTTCTCATAAACATCTAATACGGCTAATGGCGCTGGATACAAACCTTTGGTTGTTTTAAGCACCTGTTGACGTGCTTTTTTTAAAATATAAAAACGTGCAGCAGCTGTATCGCCGATAAACTGTTTCAACTTACCTAAGGTATTTTTAGGTTGCCTTCTGTTCACAAGGTCAGTTTGAAAAGAGCTGTTTTGTAGATTTTCTAAGAACTGTTCAACTTGCTCCTCTAAATCAATACAAGAGATCACCTTATCGACTAGATGTAAGCGATAAGCTTTACTGGCAGAGACTAACTTTCCAGGCAGTATCATCGATAATGCAGCAGGCAAGCCAATCAAACGAGGTAAGCGCTGTGTGCCTCCCCAACCAGGAATAATACCAAGCTTAACTTCAGGTAATCCTATTTTAGTTTTAGGATTATCAGTGGCTAATCTAAAATCACAGGCTAACGCCAATTCACAGCCACCACCAACACAAGAGCCATTAATAACGGCCACTTTTGTTTGCGGTAAGGCCGCTAAAGTTTTAAATATCTTCTGACCGAAATGAGCTTTTTCTTTAGCCATTTCAACATCATTAATCTGTTGCAACTCTTTGATATCAGCACCAGCAATAAATATATCTTGCTTAGCACTTTCAAAGCTAATAACCTTTTGCGGTGCACTTTCAAACTGCTTAAGTAAAGCACATAGCTCATTCATTACTTGATGAGAAAGCGTATTAATTTTTTGCTCTGCGCAATCAAAGGTTACTCTGATTAACCACTCATTTTGTTGTATGTGAATATGTTTCATTATTCAACCTCCAACATTAATGCGCTACCTTGTCCGCCACCAATACACAAGGTCGCTAGACCACGTTGTAAACGACGTTCCCGTAGTTCGTGTAATAACGTTAATATCAACCTGCCACCAGTGGCACCAACAGGATGGCCCAAGGCAATCGCTCCCCCATTAACATTTAACTTAGCAGGATCAATCTCTCCCAATGCGGTTGCTCTTTGTAAATATGTTTGTGCAAACTGTTTACTAGCAAACGCTTGTTGATTAGCAATAACCTGCACCGCAAACGCTTCATTTAATTCCAGTAAATCAAAATCGCTGATCGCCATACCAGAGCGCGCTAATAATTTTGAGGTGGCGTAAGCAGGCCCCAATCCCATCCGGCTACCTTCTAGCCCTGCGTAAATGTAATCACTTAAATAACCTAAAGGAGTTAAGCCGCGTTGTTTAGCATTGCTTTCAGACATAACAGTAAAAGCCACTGCCCCATCGGTAATTGGACAAGCATTACCCACTGTCACACTGCCCGCTAAACGATCAAAATAAGGTCGTAACTTACTTAACCCCTCTAAGGTTAATGAATCACGAGGTCCATTATCTGTATGTTGAATATGTTGATAATGCGGAGCGACGAGCACACTGATAATTTCACGGTTAAACCTATTACTTCTCTGAGCATCAAGAGCCTGTTGATGACTTTTCAATGCAAACTTATCTTGTTGCTCGCGTGAGATTGAAAACTCTCTTGCTAATACCTCAGCAGTTTCCCCCATATTTAATCCGCACACAGGGTCAGTTAAGCCAAGCTCTATTCCTATCGTAGGCTTTAAAAAAGGTAAACGAAATTTAGATAAAACCTTAAACTTAGCCAGTGTTGTTTTAGCCAACATCATTTCGCTAAAAAAGGCGGTCATTTGGGGATTATAAAGAAGTGGAATACTCGACATAGACTCACTGCCGCCCACCAATGCAGTATCGATTTCACCTGCAAATATTTTATTCGCAGCCGTAGTCATCGACTCCATACCTGAGGCACAGTTACGATTCACTGTATAAGCACAAGTACTGACAGGAAAGCCACCTTGTAGTGCGATTACCCGAGCAATATTCGCAGCATGACCAGGTTGCGCGACATTACCTATAATCACTTCATCAATATCTTGATAATTAAGAGAAGAACTCGCCATCAACTCGCGTACTACCATTGCACCTAGCTGATCTGCTTGCATAGACTTAAATTCAGTGCCAGCTTTACAAAATGGGCTGCGACCACCTTCAATTATTGCCAGTCTTTGTTTCATCACCGACCTCCTGCATTATCTTTATACCCAATATGGCATTGCGTAAAACGTCAAAGATAATGATTTAAAGTGATCTAGAAATGGATGTAGATGAGCGTGCACTGTAGTGTAAGTATTAATTAGCCATTTATTTATCACTTAAAAATACATGTCAAACCAGTATATTACCGCCTAATTTTTGAGCAATGAAAATATGAAAAGTAACCTTAAATTCGCGATGGATATCGCATAGCACACTCATAGATGATAGAAAAAGGCATTCCTCTTCACAATGTTAGTGATTGACCTTTTAATCTTGTAGAAAGACTTTAATTCAACACAACATAACGCCAATCTTTATCGAGCATATTGATAAATAAATAGAAAAAATGCAGGTAATAGAAGTAGATAAAACGAGCTAGAAAAGTAACAGCGGTAGGATAAGGGCATAACAGCGGCGTAATCGGCTAATCAAGATAGCCGATTACAAAATAGCACTGCTTTTGAACAAATAAAACTAAATAAGGCCGCTATTTATTGTGTCGCGCTTTCTTTTAATAACGTTTCTAAGCAATGATCCTCGATACCGTAATATGCTTTTATCTGAGCAACTTGTTCAAATATCTTTGCCTGCTCTTTCGGGTTATTCTTCGCTTTTTTAACCGCTAATATCATCTTATTTTTATTGGTATGCTCTAAACTAATGAACTCAAAAACTTTGGTGGTATAACCATGTGCTTCAAGTAATAAAGCACGCACAGAATCCGTTACCATTTCAGCCTGCTGACCTAAATGAACACCGTATTGCAACATAGGCTGAAATAATTCAGGACTTTGCATTTGCGGACGGATTTGTTTATGGCAACAAGGAGAACACATTATGATGCTCGCATTCGCTCGAATACCATAATGGATTGCGTAATCAGTTGCGATATCACAAGCATGTAATGCAATCATCACATCTGTTTGCTTCGGAGCATGTGTTTTCACATCTCCACATACAAAGTCTAACCCTTTGTGCTCTAATGTTGAGGCAGTATTGTTACATAAGTCTGCTAATGCTTGACGTAGCTCAACACCTGTTACTTGCGCATCGTTTTTTAAAGTATTACGTAAATAATCATGAATCGCAAAAGTTAAGTAACCTTTACCAGACCCAAAATCCACGACATTCAAAGGTGTACTTTGATCATGTGGAGACACACTTAATGCTTGGCTAAATATTTCAATAAACTTATTAATCTGCTTCCATTTATTCGACATGGTAGGGATTAATTTATGTTGTTTATCAGTAACTTTAAGTGCAGTCAGAAATGGACGATTAATATCAACAAAACGGTTCTTTTCACGGTTATGAGCAACAACAGCTTTATTTGTTGTTTTAGCTTTATGCTGAGAAACGAGTAACTTACCTTTTTTACTGAACTCTAACTGTAGTTCAACATCCAATAAGGTTAAATATGCACTTTTAAAGTCTTCACCTAAACATTGCTTGATCTCTTCGATGGCTAAGTCGTAAGCATAGTTTTTAGTAATATGGTTTGTTTGGTGCTCATAAACAAAGCTTAAAACAGATTCACCCTGTAAAGTGATAGGACGAATGTTCAATCGATGTAAGCTTTTATCAGCGCCTCTATATTTACTTAACAGTAATTTAACTACCTGATTATCTTCAAGGCTTCTTGATAGTAATAGATAAAAATCTTCAAGGGTGTTAAGTACAATACGTGACATGCTGATATCCAAAGGGTAAATAAAGAAGCGTATTCTAACAGTTAACTAACCGTAATAAATAGGCTATTTATCAACAAAATAACAGCCTACTTTCGATGTGATATGAGAGACGTTTAATTTAATATAAGCACTCCCCCTCTCGCCCACAAAAAATACCATTAACAATCAATAAACAGGGATAAAAAGTGACCAAAATACTCATTACTTTCCAGCGGATCTTCAAAGGTTTTTTACTTTTAAAAAAATTCCATACAAACCTCACCTTCATAGCCGATAACTTAAATATTTTATGAGCATTTTTACTGAAATGACAAAATAAAAGAGGAAGTGACAGCAAAAATATTAAGTTATAACCCGTAAAGCACCAAAAAACATAATCTTTAAGCATTTATTCAATACAAAAAAATTAAACAGTTACCCCCCAAGTTAATTTTTAGCAGTTAAGTACTCGGCTTATAGTCAGAATAGACGGTTAGCATTCCATAATGCTTTAAAAACATTGTAAATGCTCAACCAAGGCTCTGATAATTATCAATAAACAAGATGTATCAAACATTAACTTTCACTTATATTTTTTTTATATTTATTGAGCAAAGTAATCCCTTTTTTCATCTCTTAACCTTTATCTTTTCACGCTAATCAAAACTGTATTTTTTGGTTTCTAATAGAGAAGTGTAGTATCGCTCAATAACCTTTAATAATTAATGTACTCCTCCTTCTCTGTAACCTGAACGCTTTTATTTTTGATATATAAAGTTTAACTTCACTCAATATCCAAGAGACTGCTAGAAAAACTGGCAGTCTGACTTAGAAAATGACCTTTTAGTAAGGTAAATGATATTTGATCTCAATGTGTTTTTAAGTAATAATTGTTATTGATTATCATTAAGAATAAATTACATTAGGCCACTTTACATATGTACATGCGATACCTACTTGCTTTTATCATTTCATTTTCCGCACATGCGCTGTTATTTTCACAGCCAGAGCCTGAAAAAATAGTGAAAATGAATACGGCACAAGCAGCCAGCTTACCAATACAATTTGTCGCCTTACCTGCACCAAAGCCAGTACCAGAGCCTGTTGTACAGCAACCTACACCGCCACCTAAAAAAGTTGAAAAGGTAACACCAAAACCTGACCTACCTAAACGCATCATTAAAGATGAACCAAAGGTTGTTAAAAAGAAAGAGGTTAAAAAGCCAAAGCCTAAGCCTGTGCCTAAAAAGACACCTAAGCCTGTAGTTAAAAAGCCAACGCCTAAAAAAGTTGAAAAAGTTGCACCTAAGGAAGTACAAAAGCAAGTAACTAAGCCAACTGAAGCGCCAAAAATTAAACAAGCAAATACTAAACAAACAACAGGGGTGAATAGCAAGCCAACACTGGTTGAAAAAAGTCGCTTTTTATCACCACCAACACCACCTAAATACCCACGTTCAGCAAAACGCCGTGGTATAGAAGGCACTGTTACTTATGAAGTCTGGTTAGATGAAAAAGGAAAACTAGATAAGATAGTTTTAAAAAATAGCTCAGGTGCAAGAGATTTAGATAAAGCTGCACTTAAAGCAATTAAACGTTGGAAATTTTCACCACATCGTATCAATGGGCAAAGTGTCGCACACCGTTTATACGTACCTATTAAATTTGAACTGGAAAACTAAAATGCAATTAACAACAATACTAACAGAACTATTCTCTGACCTAGGCCCAATGAGTTGGCCTTTATTCCTATGTTCAGCGATCACATTAACCTTAGTGATTGAAAGAGTTTTTAATCTTGTCTTCATGAAAAATTTAGGCAGTAAAAAAACATTAACGACTATTCATCAGTGTGACCCAAAAAATGAACAACAATGCGACCAATTAATTAACTCTTTATCAACACAAAAAAGTCTTTTTGCGCAAGGGTTAAGTCATTTACTGAAACAGCGCCATCTTAATAAAGTATTGCGTGAAGATAGTGCTGGTATGTGGCTAGCAGAAAAAAGAACACAATTAAAAACAGGTTTAAAAGTGTTATCTTTAATCGGTGTGATTAGTCCATTACTAGGGTTATTAGGGACTGTATTAGGCCTTATTGAGATGTTTAAAGCCGTTGCATTAACAACTGGAAGTGTTGCACCAAGTGATCTAGCAGATGGCCTTGGATTAGCAATGCGCACAACTGCTGTTGGTTTATTAATTGCTTTACCTGCTATCTGTAGTGCACAACTACTAGGTATTTGGGCAGATAAAATAACTTATAAATTAGAGCACGCATTAAATCATTGTAACTTATGGATAGAAGGTGTTGATTACTCTGAGAAAGCCACAGCTAAAGGTAGTAAAAACATCAAACCAACTGCAGCGAGTGTATCATGATCCACACTAACCAATCACTTGTCTCTGATCCACAAGGCAGTGCGCCAGACTTAACACCCTTGCTGGATATTATTTTTATTGTCCTAGTTTTTTTATTGCTTACGGCAACCATTAAACTGCAATCAATGGAGGTCACTTTACCTACCAGTGATTTGGAAGCAGTGGTCGAAGTGAACAAAGAAGCGGTCACCATTAACATTCTCGAGAAAGAACCTCATTGGGCTATTGACGGTAAATCGGTTGAATCTTGGGAAAGCTTTAAAACAACGCTGATTCAAACAATAAGTGATAAAGAAGAGCCTCCTGTGGTGATTGCTGCTGATAAAACAGCAGAAATACAACACATAGTAGATTTACTTACTTTCTTACAAGAACAGAACATTTCAGCAACACAGCTGTTAATCGACAGAAAAGAAGTCGCTCAGGAATAATATTAATACAAGCCACTCTATTGCTATTAATGGCGACTAAGTAAATTAGGGCTCAGTGCGAGAGTTCTGTGCCCTAATCATTTACTTTACTAAGATAGTCAGCACCTTTATTCCAATAAACAGCGCTTTAAAAACTCCACTGCACACTCATCACAACTAAACCAGGTAGTATGAGGCCGCCTTCCACTCCAAAATAATCGGTAAAATTATATTGAACAGCATGGTAAAGGTAGGGTGCAAATCCGATTCCTATTTCATCTTTAACTGTTTTATAGAATCCATCATCACCACAATTCTCAAAAGGCTCAAAGAAAAACTCTCCTACATAAGCGTAAACCCCTTTAAACACTAGTTTGTCATTGAATCGGTGCCAATCTTTACGGGCACCTAAAATAATACAACGATTATCTTGGCTATTTAAAAAAGTACCAGCAACTAAGCTCAGATCAGATTCGGCGCTTAATTTTCTTTCTATTGAAAAATAATGATTATCGAAATATTGAGTTGCATCATCATCCTGAGGAAAGGCATGGTATATAAATGAGCCTGTATTCATTGATACAAGGTCAAAGGGATTAGCAAAAGTAGGAACAGGAGAGAATAGACAAAAAGATAAAATTGTCATAAAAAAAAGTCGTACAGCTTGTATCGTTAACACACTTAAATCCATTTAAAGAGCGGTAGCAAAGAGTATAGAAGCTACATATTAAAAGTCTATGTAAATTAATAGTTTAATAAAATAAAAGTATAAAAATCACCTAAAATACTAATTAATTAGTCAATATAAGTTAATATATGCGCGGAACATTTATATTAACTATCAATTCCATGGAAAGAGAATAAATATGATCAAAACCACAACACAAACAATCACAACAGAAGCAAGTGTATTAGCGGCAAAAGAACTACTAGCTCGTCGTAAAAGCAACCAAAAAGGTGAGCAACTTGCCGAAGACATTCGTCCACAAAACCTGGATGATGCATTAGCAATTCAATTTGCAACTGTGGCAGAAACTGGCCAAGAAATCGCTGGTTGGAAATGTTTAGTACCATTAAATGCAGAGCAAACAGTTGTTGCTCCTGTTTTAGCTGGAACAGTACAGCAAGGCGCATCAGTAAAAGTTGAAACCACGGAACCAGGTAAAACATTAATTGAGCCAGAAATTGGTTTTGTGCTAGGCCAAGATCTACCAGCTCGTGATCAAGCATATTCAGAGCAAGAGATTGATAACGCCATTGCTTCTTGTCATATGGCATTAGAATTAATGCAACGCCGCTACCTACCAAACGATGACCTAACGTTTTTTGATAAGCTAGCTGATTGCTTGTTAAATGAAGGTATCTACCTTGGTCCTGAAATCACTAAAGCACAAGCATATGATGCGGCTAAAATTAACATTACATTTGAAACAAAAGCAGAAAATGGTGATGTTGAGACAACACAATATGATGGTAAGCACCCAAACCTATCTGCACACAAAGCCGTTTACTGGTTAATTAACTTTATGCGTGAACGTGGCGTTAGCTTCAAAAAGGGCCAAGCCATTATTACTGGTTCGTATGCCGGCGCAATCGAAGTACCAGTAGATACGATGGGTATTACTTATGAAAACCTAGGTCAATATCAAGTAACCTTTACTGCTTAATAGGCATTGTAATAAGCGATTAATAAAAGCTACTAATTAGTTGTTCTTAATCGCTTTTTTAAGTGAGAAACCAGTAACAAGTATGGTCCCTGTAATAACCAACAACGCACCTATTAAGGTATTAATCCCCACCTCTTCTCCTAAGAATAAAGTGCCCCATAAAATGCCAAATAAAGGCACTAGAAATGTCACTGATAACGCAGAAGCTGGCCCATCATCTTTTACTAAACGAAAATACAACAAATAAGCAAAACCAGTGCATACCACACCCAAGGTGATAACAGATAAACTGATTGGAGCTGTTACAGCTTCCCTTATTGGAATAAAAGGTAATAGCGGCAATACAATAATTACAGCCGCCCACATACTGCCATGTGCATTTTCAAAGGGCGTAACGGATGGCGCAACTTTAGTATAATTAGCTGAAAAACCATACATAAAAGCAGCTGATAGACAGGCAAAGATAGCTAAAACCCCATCATCACCCAATGTCACCGCTTGATGCCCTACCAAAAAAACAACTCCCAACATACCTATCATTAAACCAATAGTCGCTTTTAGCTTGAGTTTTTCTTTCTGCCAGATACTGGCAATGATCACACCAAATAACGGCGCTGTAGAGTTTAAAATAGCCAAAGTTGAGGCATTAAGTGTTTGTGCTGCATAAGCAAACATAAGGAATGGGAAGGCAGTATTCGTGGTACCGATAATAAAAAAATGTTTAATATTTGATAGCAAATTTAAGCGATAGCGTAAGCACACTCCAATCAATAACAAGCATAATGCCGCTGTTAACACCCTACCTTCGATCAAGAATGCCGGGCCTAAGCTATTAGCCGTGATCCGCATAAATAAAAATGAACCACCCCATACCGATGCCAATAAAAATAACCGCAAAACACTTGAGACGGACATAGCAATTCCTTGAATAAATAATAGATGTACGTAATGATGGTCTGTGAGAAAGGTGTCAACTGAAGGAATAAAGCACAAGAAACGCGAACATGCAGGTAAACACCCATTGAACAATATAATGTAAAGAATGTCTTAAACCAACTATTTACATCAATAGATAAGGAATAAATTCATGATAATTGTTTATATAATTTGTGGCCTACTCCTCTTTGCTATATCTGGTTTCCTAATGCAGGTAACTCGTTTATCAACCTACCGTCGACGCATTATTCGCACCTTATCTGACAGTAGTAGCTCCAGCACCCCTTATGTATTAAACAAAGCACAAGAAAAAATAATAAAACACTGCTTTTTAAATAGAGAGAGCATAGCTGACTGTATCAAGCAGGTTAAATCTCAATAACCATAAAAGTCAGAGGGTGCTGCGCCCTCACTTTTTAGCATAATCATTACTGTACAAGACGCTGACATTGCGCTTTAAACATTGATTTGAGCAGTAACAGATCGCGTGATTGTGGTTTATCGCTACGTGAAATTAAAACTAACTCAAAACAAAGCGCTTCTTGCAGTGGGATAATTTGTACATCATTGGCATAACGACTGGCTGTAAAGATATCAACTACTGCCACGCCACCACCAGAAACAACCATATCTGCAATCACGGAATAGGTTTTAATCAACAACGGATTATCAGGGTATAAACCTTGCTCTGCTAAAGTGCGATGCACCACACTGCCTAAAGGGTCATCTTCTTGCATCATCAAAAAATTATGCTCACATAACCAAGATAAGCTCGCCACCTTAGGTGTCTTTAACTGCTTAGGTGCTATTGCCACCATATTTGCCTGAATCAATGGTTCTGCCAATAACTTATGATCAACAGCTTGACCAAAAACCAATGCTACATCTAGCTCATCATCTAATACTGCTTGTTGTAATGCATAAAAATGCTCAGTTAATAGATCAACATGAATATGTGGTTTTTGTTGTCGATAATTCACCAAAATAGGAGCAACAATCATCTGTGAACAGGCATGAGCTGCGCCAATACGAATCGCCTTGATCGCATCAGGATGCATCGAATCAGTTAAAGCGTTGATAGATTGTAACTGTGTAATTAACTTCTTTACTTCAGGTAGTAATCGCAACCCTTCTTTGCTTATCATTAATCCTTTAGCACTGCGCTCAAAAAGCAAAAAGCCCAGCTGTTGCTCAGTATGACTAAGTACCCGACTAATATTAGGTTGGGAGACATTCAACGCCTTAGCCGCACCACTAATTGTCCCAGCTTGGCTGATTGCGTAAAAAACCTCTATTTGTCGTAACCGCATGATGTTTACCCTCAAACCAACCCATAAAAATACATTTATAAAAATACTGATTAGCACAAAGTAACACAGCTTACAGGCAGTGTATAACCTTAGGTTATACCGTACGAACAAAGGGGTATTCGTCACCGACATCTTTTTATGGAATATTAACCTCATCAAATCATACTAACGAGAGAGATAACAATGAAAATACCTCAACCTTACCTGCTTTTCCTTGGCGATGTTTCCGATCCACTTGCTGCAAAAACAGCGCGAGGTATTCATGCATGGAGACCAGAAACATGTGTCGGTGAAATGAGTTTAGCGGACTGCGAAGTGTCACTTGACCTGCCACAATTAACCCCTGAAGAAGCAGCACAACAAGGCGCTAAAACCTTTGTTTTAGGGACTGCAAATGCAGGTGGTTATATTCCAAAGCATTGGATGAAAGCAATCACAGACGCCATTACAAGCGGCCTTAATATTGCTAGCGGTTTACACCAAAAACTAACTGATATTCCAGAGCTTGTGGCATTAGCTGAAGAACACCAAGTATCACTATTTGATGTTCGCCACCAACAGCCAGAATTAAGTGTTGGTTCAGGTGTTAAACGTACAGGACAAAGAGTACTAACAGTCGGTACTGACTGCTCTGTGGGTAAAATGTACACGTCACTAGCACTAGAAGCTGAAATGAAAAAGCTAAATCTCGACGCACAGTTTCGTGCAACGGGACAAACAGGTATATTAATCGCAGGTGAAGGTATTCCGGTTGATGCGGTAATTTCAGACTTTATTGCCGGTGCAGCTGAATGGGTCTCTCCAGACAACAAAGCCGATCATTGGGATGTTATCGAAGGACAAGGTTCTCTTTTTCACCCATCTTATGCAGGTGTAAGCTTAGGCTTATTACACGGTTCTCAGCCAGACTGGTTAGTAATGTGTCATGAAATGGGCCGCCCTCATACGCGCCATTTAGCACATCATCCATTGGTGGAAGTAGAAGAGTGTATTTCACTCAACTTATACAGTGCGCGTGTCACTAACCCTAATGCTCAATTAGCTGGTATTTCAGTTAATACATCGAATTACCCAGAAGCAGAAGCACTTGCTTATTTAGCAGCGCTAACAGAGAAGTTTAATGTACCAGCAACCGACTCTGTTAGATTTGGTTTACAAAGTATCGCTGAGTTTTTAAGTAAGCACAGTATCACTAAGGAGTAGTTATGAGACATGTCGAGATTGATGTTGTTGAGATTCCACTTTCTCGACCGTTCACTATATCGAGGGGCACACGTTCATCGGTAACAGTGGTGCGCGTAAGCATCGAGGAAGCAGGATTTATTGGCCTAGGAGAATGCACTCCGACCGCACGCTATAATCAAAGTACAGACAGTGTTGTTGCCCAACTTAATGCCGTAAAGGCAGAAATTGAAGCCGGTGCTTCGCGTACGCAACTACAAGCATTATTACCTGCAGGATCGGCTCGTAATGTGCTCGATTGTGCACTATGGCGCTTAACAGCTGCAACACAACAAAAAACATTATGGCAAGCAACCGATATCGCTCAACCTAACAGCATTGTTACCGCTGAAACAATCAGCTTAGACAGCTTAGAGGCAATGGTTGCTTCAACCTTAGATGCCGTCTCTCGAGGGGCTAAATTACTTAAAATTAAGTTAGATTCACAGCAGATAATAGAAAAGGTAGCAGCAATTCGTAAAGCAGCACCAGATAATAAATTAATTATTGATGCCAACGAAGCTTGGGGTAAATGTGACTTGCCCGCTATCATCGAGCAATTAAACCAATATGATATCGCTATGTTAGAACAGCCCCTTCCCGCTGGTAAGGATCAGCGACTTAGTGAGTTTAAACATGTTATTCCAATTTGTGCCGATGAAAGTTGCCACGTTGCAACTGATATTGCAGCACTAAAGCAACGCTACGAATTTATTAATATTAAACTCGATAAATGCGGTGGTTTAACAGAAGCATTAGATATGGTTAAGGTAGCGAAGCAGCATGATATGCGCTTAATGGTCGGTTGTATGCTCGGCTCATCATTGGCGATGTCAGCAGCATTACCAATCGCTGCACAGTGTGAATTGGTGGATGTGGATGGTCCGATTTGGTTAGCTGTAGATAGCACACCTTATTTAACCTACCAACAAGGAGATGTTTGGACTTAGTCTATTAAACGGTTAATCACATCGCTTTGATTATACTCCAAGAAAAGTCAATTTCGCTTTTCTTGGAGTTATTAGAGAATATAACTTAGCGCTGAGTCAGCATCGCCCAAATAAAAGAAGTAAAGCAACCGACACGCTGATAAAGCATCTCGATATACGCTACAACTCTGCCATCTAACCCTTAACAATCATCACAGCAGTATAACCAAAGACTATTCTTTGTTATTTTTATCTTCCAAGGTACCTGAAATCACATCTTGCTGATCATCATCGGTTCTTACCCACTCTGCTTCACCATCAATAATATCTTTATCTCTGTTATAAAGATTAATATTGGCTAGGCCAACCAGTAAGAATCCATTAGCGAACACCGAGATAAACATAGGAGGAAATAACAAAATACGCGGTGCAAAAAACAGCAGCAGGATACCAATAATCACAGTACCAAAACAAAAAGCAATCCATGTTATCCCTACCGAAATAGCAACAACCCATAAAATAAGACCAACAATGATCTGACACCAAGCTTTTAACATAGACAACCTATTATTGAACAACTTACATTAAACTTACCATAACAAGAGCGAAGATTAAGCTAAAAAATACTAACAACCCCTCATTCGATGATGAAAACACCCCTTGCAGCACAATAAGCTTATTAAACCTTTCTACAATAGATTAAGCAATCATTATGCGTAGACAAAAAAAGCGCCCATTGCATTAAGCATAATGGACGCCTCTTCGAGCGGTTAGAAATTCACAAATGTATTAATTAAGCAGATTAAAATGCCGCTTCAATAGTACCTTTGAAGGTTTTATCTAAAAACTCACGGGTTGCTTCAGATTGAAAGATTTTGACAAACTTCTTATAAGTTTCATTATCTTTATCTTCAACGCGCGCCGCAATGTTCATCACTGCAAACTCAGCATCTTTAGATTCAAGATAAATACCTTGCTCTTTCGGGCTTAAACCCGCTGACATAACATAGTTCATCGTGATCACCGATGCATCCACATCATCTAAAGTACGCGGTAACTGTGCAGCTTCAACTTCAATAAATTGGAAGTTTTTAGGGTTATCAACAATATCATAAACCGTTGTTTTTGCATCAGCACCTGGCTTTAATGTAATTAACTTAGCATCAGCTAACAGTAATAAACCACGGCCACCATTAGTTGGATCATTTGGGATAGATATTTTTGCGTTATCAGGTAAGTCAGCAATCGATTTATACTTATTTGAGTAAATCCCCATACGCATTAAAATAGAATGGCCAATTGACGTAATTTTTTGGTCACTATTACTATTAAAGTTATTTAAGAAAGGCAGATGTTGATAACTATTCAAGTCTAAACTACCGTCAGCTAATGCAGCATTTGGCGTAATGTAATCAGAAAAAATCACTACCTCTACTGTTAACCCTTGTTTTGCAGCTTCTTCTGCTACTGCTTCAACAACTTCAGCATGTGGACCGACTGTCGCACCAACTTTAATGACTTCATTTTTCTCTGTTTCACCACAGGCAGCTAAGCCAAATATTAATGGTAAAAGCGTCAATAACTTCACAATTTTTTTGTTAAACATACTTAGTTCCTTTAAATTAAATAGCCGTATAGACATCCATACAGAATATTACAGATAAGCAACCGATACGCAAATGAATTTTATGAATAATCCTAGTCCTATTAAAACAATAAACATTATTTTCGCTAGAAAAGTGCCGATATAAAAGCTATTTACAGGGATAACCTAAGCAATAAAGATAATATTAATGAAGAAAATAAAGGAAGCTGAAGAGACTAAAGTAGAGTGGCTAATCAGCACTGAGATTCGACTCAGTACTGATGATGATTAATATAAAAGTGAATTATAGGTGGACAGACTTATTACCCCAAATCTCTTCTAAACGCTGGTCTCGGCCACAGTTCCAACGGTAAGCTTTGTAACGAATTGGGCTTTTTTTATAAAAGTCTTGATGGTGGATCTCATTACCTTTAATCGGATAAAAGGTACTCGCAGATAAAATAGGTGTTACAACAGTTTGAGTAGGGAACTGATCGATCACCGCTTGCTTACTTTTTTCAGCAATTGAACGCTCTTGTTCATTAGCTACAAAAATAGCACCCAAGTAACTATGCCCTTTATCGCAGAATTGCCCTGCGCTATCAAAGGGATCAATATTCACCCAATAATAATCCAATAAATCTTGATAACTTACTTGTTCAGGATCATAGGTAATTTCAACGGCTTCATAATGCCCTTCATGATTACCACGGTAAGTCGGGTTTTCTACTTCCCCTCCCGTGAAACCTGATACCACATCTGTTACACCCGGTAGTTTTTCAAAGTCTGATTCCATACACCAAAAACACCCGCCTGCTAACACAGTTTTATCCGCGCTAGCAAAAGAAGCGTAACAAAGTATCGATGCCGATAAAGCCAAGCTTACTATTTTTTTCATAAGTCTCCCGCATTACTAATTGCTGTCATAACCTAAATCCGTACGGTAAATACGTATTAATATGTTTAACAGACCAATCAAAGGCAAAAAATATTTCATCAATATTGATGACCAAACACATGGGAGGGAATTAGGAAGAGTATCTCACCCCACACATTGTATGGGGTAAGGAAGGCAAGCCTTACGGCTATTCTACCGTAACAGCTTTCGCTAGATTACGTGGTTGGTCTACGTCGGTGCCTTTGATTAGCGCGATGTGGTAAGACAATAGCTGCATTGGTACGGTATGGAAGATAGGTGCAATAATTTCATCTACGTGCGGTAATGAAATAATTTTCATGCCGTCGCAAGCTTCAAATCCAGAGTTTTCATCAGCGAATACATAAAGTAAACCGCCACGAGCACGTACTTCTTCTACGTTTGATTTTAGTTTTTCTAATAAATCATTATTAGGTGCCACAACCACAACTGGCATGTCTGCATCAACTAATGCTAGCGGGCCATGTTTTAGTTCACCTGCAGCGTAAGCTTCTGCATGAATATATGAAATCTCTTTCAGTTTTAATGCCGCTTCCATTGCAATTGGGTAGTACTCACCACGCCCTAAGAATAGCGTGTGATGTTTGTCGGCGAAGTCTGATGCTAGTGCTTCAATCTTTTTATCAAACTCTAGTGCTTGTTCGATCTTGGTTGGTAAAGAATGTAATGCTTGAACGATATCCGCTTCTTTTTGCTTGTTGATCGTACCTTGCTGTTTACCAATCGCAGTCACTAACAGTAACATTGCCGCAAGCTGTGTAGTAAAGGCTTTGGTTGAAGCAACGCCTATTTCAGTACCGGCACGGGTCATGAATGCAAGGTCTGACTCACGCACTAATGATGATCCTGATACGTTACAGATAGACATTGCTGACATGTAACCTTTCTCTTTAGCTAAACGCAATGCAGCTAAAGTATCGGCTGTTTCACCAGATTGAGAAAGCGTTAGTAATAAACTGTTTGGACGCACAACAAAGTCGCGATAACGGAACTCAGAAGCAATTTCAACATCACAACTTACTCCAGCCAATGATTCAAACCAGTAACGTGCTGCCATGCCTGAGTTATAAGATGTTCCACATGCAATGATTTGTACATGCTGTACTTTTGATAATATCTCTTTTGCACCATTACCGATGCTTTCTACGATCACGCTATCTTCTGTGATTCGGCCTTCTAGTGCGCTGATTAATGCCGTTGGCTGTTCAAATATTTCTTTTTGCATGAAGTGGCGGAATTTGCCTTTACTACCAGCATCTTGTTCAACATTTGACTCAACCATTTCACGTTCAATTGGGTTACCATTTGTATCAAAAATAGAAACTTCACGACGAGTAATTTCAGCAACATCACCCTCTTCAAGATAAGTAAAACGACGTGTTACATTTAATAAAGCTAATTGATCAGAGGCTAGGAAGTTTTCACCAAGGCCATGGCCGATAACAAGCGGGCTACCAGATCGCGCAACCACTAAGCGTGATGGGTCGCGGCTATCTAGAGCAACCATACCGTAAGCACCTTCAAGCTGTGGTACAACCTTTTGCACTGCTTCACGTAATGAATCAGCGGTTCTTAATTCCCACTCAACTAAATGAGCGATAACTTCAGTATCTGTTTGTGATTGAAAAACATAACCACGGCTTTGTAATAGTTCACGTAGTGGTTCGTGATTTTCGATAATGCCATTATGTACGATTGAAATATCGCCAGAAACATGTGGATGCGCATTAGCTTCCGATGGTTCACCGTGTGTTGCCCAACGAGTATGAGCAATACCAGTGCCGCCCATTGCATGCATTTCTTCTATTGCGTCAGCTAGCTCTTTTACTTTACCTAAACGGCGTATGCGAGATAATTTACCTTCGCTATCGACAATAGAGACACCTGCAGAGTCATACCCTCGATATTCTAATTTCTTTAAACCTTCGATTAAAATTTCAGATACTTCTCTTTGCGCAACTGCACCAACGATACCGCACATAAACTTCCCCACTTATTAATTAAAATTGTATAAGTGGGCACTTTAATGCATTTTTTATAAAAGATCATCTTAAAATCAGCATAAACATGCAAAGTTTGCGTGTTTATATTAGAAAAATTCTATTTTAATTATAAATAGGCATAATAATGCAACTTAAAGCAGTTTATTCAGGGAGCCATTGCTATCCAACACAAGCCTATATTTTATCCTTGCTCACTTTGCAACTTAAGGTACCATACGTATAATTACTGTTTAAAGTTACAGTTCTGATATTGTTAAGATGGAAATAGGCACTCATGAATCAGCCACTAACGCAGGCTTTATCCCTCACCTGGAAATTATCAACAGTATTAATACTGCCCGTGATCATCGCCATTTATGTAAAAGTAATGGATGCCTATTATGGTCCTTTCACTTTCTCTGAACTGGATCAAGGGCAAAACTCTCATAAATGGATTATCTTAGCGATTTACCTGTTTTTTTTACTGTGCTGGAACCGACTTAATCCACATGTCATTCACTTGTTAAAAAGATTGGAATATTAGATGTTTGGCGCGTTAGTCTCGGATAACAGTGTCGTATTTTTGCTAGTGTTAAGTACTCTATTGCTGATTGGCTTGGTCGTTGTTTTGTTGCAGCTATCTAACACTAAAAAGGCTTTATCAGAGCAATACTTAACTTATAAGTTAATCGAGCAAGAGAAGGTGCAGTTGAGTCAACAAAATCAATCGCATCTCGATAAGATCTCATCTTTATCACTGCATAATGAGAGTTTACAGTCGCAAGTCAGTAAATTAACCACTCGCCTAAGAGAAGCCGATGTTCGCCTGCAAGCCGGAGAGCAACGTTTACAGGATCAGCAAGCAACAGAAGCCAAGTTAAGCCAACAATTTGAGGTGTTATCACAACGCATCTTTCAGGATAAATCGACTCAATTTAAACAACTCAACGAACAATCTATTAAACAGTTATTAGACCCTCTCAGTACCCAGTTAGAAGGGTTTAAAAAACAAGTAAGCGACTGTTATATCAATGAAAGTAAAGAGCGTTTCAATTTAAAACGTGAAATTGACCAATTAGCGAATTTGAACAATTTAATGCAACAAGAAACACAAAACTTAACCAATGCATTAAAAGGCGATAACAAACAACAGGGTAATTGGGGTGAAGTGGTTCTACAACGGATCCTTGAAAGCTCAGGTTTACGTGAGGGCCACGAATACAGTACCCAAGTTAATTTAAAAAATGAACAAGGCCAACGTTTTTTACCCGACGTGATCGTGAACTTACCTCAACAGCGTAACATTATTATTGATTCAAAAGTGTCTTTAGTAGCCTATGAACGTTATTTTAATAGTGATGATCTGACTGAAAAGAAACAAGCGATGGAAGCGCATTGCCTGTCCATTAGACAGCATATTAGAGGCTTAGGGAAAAAAGATTATCAAGATTTAATTGGTGCGAATACGCTAGATTATGTGTTGTTATTTGTTGCTGTAGAGCCTGCGTTTATCGCAGCTTTAGAGCATGATCCAAGTCTAGTGAAACTGGCTTTAGATCATAATATTTTACTCGCGAGTCCAAGTAACTTGATGATTGCTCTCAGGACCATTGAAAACCTATGGCGATTTGAACGACAAGAAAAAAATGGGCAAATGATCGCGCAACAAGCCAGTAAACTATACGACAAATTGCGTTTATTTAGCGATAACTTCTTAGAGGTTGGAACACAGATAGATAAAGCACAAAACACCTATCAAAATGCCCTAAAACAGCTTAGTTCTGGGCGGGCTAATGTTATCCAACAGGCTGAGCAACTTAAAGCGATGGGCGTGCCGATTAAGCGCCCTATTGCAGAAAAACTAACCGAGCACAATCAAGGCTTGGATAAACCACAAGAGTAGCTACACTTGCTCTGTTAACAGCCCCTTTATTTTATCTTCAAACCATTGATAACGAATAGGTAATTGACGATAACGCTTTTGTGTTAAGTACAGAGGATCTTTAATTGTATGGTCTAAAGTGATCACTTGTAATCGCTCACTTTGTGGGAACTGTTGTACTGCGCGTTTAGGTAATACAGTAAATCCAACTCCCTTTGCTACCGGTAACAGTATTTGCTGCAGTTGATTAACATAACCTTTGATATTTAAGCTACTCGCCCCTTTATAATCTGCTTTAAAATTAGCTGAGAATACTTTTTCAGCAAAATGTAAACCATCAGGGTGATTAATAAAGCCAATATTATTAATCTCTTCGCAGTTTTCTTTATTATGTAATTTGATATCTGCCGGTAATACAAGTTGTAGCTCTTCCATCCCCACTAACGTCTGCTGTAGTTGTTCATGGTTAGATTCAATGGTGACTATGCCTAAATCTATTTCATTGCTTAATAGGTCTTTAATGATGTTTTTATTGGGCGCAGCTTCAACGAATACACTTAACTCAGGATATAACATTTGTTGTTGTACAAAGTGAGGGTATAAAAAATTAGCAAGCGCCCCTGAGCAAGCAATAGAACAAATCCCTTTGGAGATTTCATCTTGATTAATTTGCTCATTAAGCTGATCTTCTAACGCTAACATTTTCAGCCCTGCTTGGTAGAGCTTTTCACCTGCTTGGGTTAGTTCAAATTGTTTACCATAACGAGCCAATAACAAAGTATTAAAATGTTTCTCTAACTTTTTGATATGTTGTGTCACACCGGGCTGAGTCATAAATAATTGCTCTGCCGTTTTGGTAAAGTGCTGCGTTTCTACTAGCTTCATGAAAGTAATAAGGTGTTTTTGATCAATCATCTTTAATCCTATTTAGCATCATGTCACTTAACCAGCAGATATTTAACGCTTCCAAAAATGCCTTGTCAGCATAACGGCAACAGTCAATATCTCCAAACGCCCCATCAACATACCAAACGATAAAACCCATTTAGAAGCACTAGGCAAATCTGCAAAATTACCAGAAGGCCCTATTGATTCAACTAAGCCTGGGCCAACATTAGAGACAGCAGTAATGGATGCGGTTAATGACACCGCTGCAGAAGAGCCAAACAAGGTAAGCAATAGCGTTGAAACAGCAACCGTTAACATATAAGCCATTAAGAATGAGATGAGTGAGCGAACAATATCGTCACTGACTTTGCGATTATTGTATTTTTGTGGGAATAAAGCATGAGGGTGCATCAATAACATTAACTGGCGCTTAAATAAGCTAAAACCAATCTGGAAACGGAATATTTTGATACCACCGGATGTTGAACCAGAACAAGCACCTGTAAATAATAAGCCTGCAAAAATAATGACGCTAAAATCACCCCATGTTAAGAAGTCATCCAGTCCAAAACCCGTTGTAGTGATCACTGATATCACATTAAAAACGCTTAACCTTATCGCATCGGCCCATGAGAATTGCCCTGTCATGGTCAAATACAGGCTTAAGCTAATTGCACAGACTAATACTATTTTCACAAAACCTTGGATCTGCGCATCTCTCCAGAGCGGCTCAAGCGTTCTTTGATGTGCAGCACGGATTAATAATAAAAATGGTAAGCCACCCAAAAACATAAATAAGGCAGCATTCCAATGTGCAAAGTGTGAGAAATTCCCCATCGAACTATCTGAGGTAGAATAACCGCCAGTTGAAATGGTGGTCATGGCATGATTTATCGCATCAAAATTACCCATTCCAGAGAAGCGGTAACCAATAAAACAACAAATGGTTAAACATAGATACACAATAAGAATATCCATTGCCACGCTGCGTGTTTTAGCGGATGCTTTCTCTG
Source organism: Psychromonas aquatilis (assembly GCF_038155185.1). Taxonomy (NCBI): domain Bacteria; kingdom Pseudomonadati; phylum Pseudomonadota; class Gammaproteobacteria; order Alteromonadales; family Psychromonadaceae; genus Psychromonas; species Psychromonas aquatilis. Next base: position 35,213 of record NZ_JBAKAZ010000006.1, on the reverse strand, counting down.
ACCAATCTGAGGATTCAGTTTGGAATAAGCGCATCCCGCCTACATTTAAGAATGGCAATATCGCCACTCCCATCACGATGAATCCAACACCCCCTAACCACTGTAAAATAGAGCGCCATAATAAGATACTAGGCTGCATGGTATCTAACCCATGTAACACTGTACTGCCTGTGGTTGTAATGCCGGACATGGTTTCAAAAAAGGCATCGCTGTAGCTAATATGCTCAATTAATACAAAGGGTAATGCGGCAAACAGACTGGATAGCAACCAAACCCCAGTGGTTAATAAAAACATTTCTCGCACACCTAAATGTGAGCGTTGTTTTTCACCACCAAGGTATAAGAAAATAGCGGATGCGATGTGCGTGATCAGAATAGCGAAGAAAAACTCAATACTGCCCAAGGTATTTCCAAAAAAGGCCAATAGCATTGGAAAATACATAAAAAATGCCATTTTCGATAATACTAAACCTGTGATGAAGAACAGCGGGCGATAAGTCATCAGTGTATTCTTATAAGAAGAATGGGCTTGGTTGAAATAGTTTTTCGATATCGCTGATGTACTTTTTATTTACCAAGAATAGGATCACATGGTCATCAGTCTCAATAACGGTATCATCATGAGCAATCAATACCTCTTCATTCCTTACAATTGCACCAACACTGGTCCCTTTTGGTAGTTTCAGTTGAGATAGCTCCTTGCCCACTACTTTTGACGTGATATTGTCGCCACGAGCAACGATTTCAATCGCTTCAGCAAAACCTTCACGTAATGAATATACGTGCTTTAAGTCAGCTTTACGGACGTGTGTTAATAATGCAGATAAGGTCGCCTGTTGTGGTGAAATAGCGATATCTAAGATGTTACCTTGAATAAGATCAACATAAGCAGTACGTTGAATCAGTACCATTGCTTTACCCGCGCCTAAACGTTTCGCCAGCATCGCTGACATAATGTTCGCTTCATCGTCATTGGTAACGGTAATAAACAAATCTATTTGGTCGATATGTTCTTCTATTAATAAATCTTGGTCTGACGAATCACCACAGAAAACAATGGTATTAGACAAGGTTTCTGATAAGTATTCTGCGCGGCGATAATTTCTTTCAATTAATTTAACAGAGTTTTCTTTTTCTAAGCGTTTTGCCAGGCTTTCACCAATGTATCCACCACCTACAATCATGATTCGTTTGTATGGGTGTTCCAATTTTTGCATCTCACTCATGATCGCACGAATATTGGGGCTTGCTGTAATAAAAAAGACTTCATCATCGGCTTCGATAATGGTCGTTCCTTGCGGACGGATTGCTTTACCTCGTCTAAAAATAGCAGCAACACGCGCTTCAATGTTAGGCATATGCTCTTTTAGAGTTGAGATAGCATTCCCTACTAATGAACCACCGTAATAAGCGCGAATAGCCACCAGCCCAACTTTACCATTTGCAAAGTTAGCAACTTGTAATGCGCCTGGGTATTCTATTAATTGAGCAATATAATCACTTACCAGTTTCTCTGGGGCAATAATGTGGTCAATAGGAAGCGCATCTTTATTAAATAACTCATCTTCATGCATCACAATGCTTTGAGAGCGAATACGCGCTATTTTTTTAGGTACATTGTAGAGTGTAAAAGCAATTTGGCATGCCACCATATTAACTTCATCACTATTGGTTACGGCGATCAACATATCGGCATCATTAGCACCAGCATGGCCCAACGTATGTGGACAAGAAGCACTACCTTGAACTACACGTAAGTCTAGACGATCTTGTAGTTCTTGTAAGGCTTCATGGTTTGCATCAACTACTGTGATATCGTTATTTTCGCCAACCAAGTTTTCAGCTAAAGAAGCACCTACTTGCCCTGCACCTAAAATAATAATTTTCATTTCGCCTCACTAGTTATCGATAAACGCTTGTCGTTAATATCGCTTTATAACGCTTTTTGTAGTTTCGCGTAATAGAATCCATCCATTTTTTGCTCATTTGGCAAAATTTGGCGTTGGCAAACAGTCTCACTGACCTTACTAGATAAAGGAATCAATGATGCATCGCTGGTGGATGCTAAAAAACGTTCAATTTGTAAGTCATTTTCATCAGGTAAAATAGAGCATGTTGCATATAGCAAAACACCGCCCGGCTTTAATTTTTTCCATAATGCCTGCAGAATATCTTGTTGTAATGAAACCAGCTCATTGATATCACTATCACGGCGTAACCAACGAATATCTGGATGACGACGGATAACGCCCGTCGCACTACAAGGTGCATCGCATAATATACGGTCAAATTGCTCGCCTGACCACCACTCGTCAGGTTTAGAGGCATCACCATGGATCACAGTCGCCTGCAGATTTAAACGATCTAGGTTTTCTTGCACACGCAATAAACGTTTTTCATCAAAATCCACTGCAACCATCTGTTTAAGCTCTGGTTGTAACTCTAATGTATGAACTGTTTTACCACCCGGTGCTGAACATGCATCTAAGATCAGTTCGTTTGGTTGCGCTTCCAAGTAATGCGCCGCTAATTGTGCCGCGCCATCTTGTACTGACACCCAACCATCTTCAAAACCCGGTAACTGATAAACATCACATGCACTTTCTAAACAAAGTGCATTGTCATTATTGTCTGTGCCTTGTGCTTGCTTATCTTGCTCTGTTAATAACGCAAGATATTGCTCACGATCATGAAAACGCGCATTAACACGTAACCACATCGGAGCTTGTTGGTTATTCTCAGTCATTATCTGTGCGGCTTTTTCTTCACCATAAGCGGTCTGAAGGCGTTTAACTAACCAGCTTGGATGGCAATATAATAAAGCGGGTTGTTGATCCGCTTTCGCGATCAATGTTTCTTGTTCACGTAGAAAGCTTCTTAGTACACCATTTACCATGCCTTTTAGAGCAGGTTTCTTTAGTGCTTTAGCGCCGCTTACTGTTTCACCTACTGCCGCATGACTTGGAATGCGTGTATACAGCAGTTGATACATGCCTACTAAAATCAAAAAGTGCAGGTCGCGCTGTTTTCCAGTTAATGGCTTTTTCATTAATGAACGACAGAAAAAATCTAAACGAGGCAAAGTACGTAATACGCCATAACAGAGCATTTGTACTAGGGCTTTATCTTTAGGAGTGAGTTCTTGTTGTATCGCTGGCAACGCTTGTGATAACGATTGCCCCTTCTCTACCACTTGATTTAATACTTTAGCGGCAATCGCACGTACGTTCATTATTGTTAACCTTGTTCGAGTAAGTTGCTTGAAGTCGTAAACAGATCATGACGAGAGTTTAAAACATCAGCGACAGGCATTGCTTTTTTGCCTGCTAATTGGATTATTTCTAAATTTAGAACACCTTTGCCCGTCGCAACTTGAATGCCTTGTTTATCGACTTTTAATACTGAGCCTGCGACTGCTGTTGTTTCTGTGTCTACAAGTTTAGCTTGGTGCACTTTTATAACTTGTCCTGCCCACTGAAAATGGCTAATTGGCCAAGGGTTAAAGGCGCGAATACAACGGTCAATAAATTGTGCTTCATCTTGCCAGTTGATTTGCGCTTCTGCTTTACTTAATTTTTTCGCATAGGTTGCCGCGCTTTCATCTTGCTTTTCTGCGACAAGCTCACCTGCTTGTAATTGCTTAATGGTATCAATTAACACTGCTGGTGCCTGTTTAGCGACCTTTGCATACAGTGAAGCACTGGTTTCATCTTGATCGATAGGACAACTGACTTTTTTTAACATATCGCCAGTATCTAGCCCTTCATCCATTTGCATAATAGTCACGCCAGTTTCTTTATCGCCAGCCCAAATAGCTCGTTGGAAAGGAGCAGCTCCACGCCACCTTGGTAATAAAGAACCATGTACATTAAAACAACCTAGACGAGGCGTATTCAGTACATTTGCAGGTAGAATCAAACCATAAGCAACAACAATCATCAGATCTGCATTTAATGCAGCTAGTTGCTCAACACTTTCAGCTTGTTTAAAGTTTTCAGGTTGATACACAGCAATATTATTGGCAACAGCGACTTCTTTTACTGCACTTGCAGTTAACTTTTTGCCTCGTCCCGCTGGGCGGTCTGGTTGGCTATATACAGCAACCACGTCAAAGTTAGCATCAATTAATGCTTGTAAATGATTTGCGGCAAAATCGGGCGTACCGGCAAAAATAATCTTTAAATTTTCCACAAAATAACCTTTAAGCTAGCAAATAAATTATGAGAATTTTTTATTCTGGCGTTGAAGTTTTTCTAACTTAGTCTTAATACGCTTTTGTTTTAAAGGAGATAAGTAATCAATAAATAACTTTCCTTTTAAATGATCTAATTCGTGCTGGATACAAACAGCAAATAAACCATCAGCCTCAACGACCTGCTTTTCTCCTTCAAGATCAAGGTATTCTAAAGTGACTTGCTCAGCACGTTCAACTTCAGCATTAGTTTCAGGTACAGATAAACAACCCTCTTCAGAGATTTCTACGCCAGATGTATCTATAATAGTAGGGTTGATAAGTACTAAAGGCTGATCGCGTGTATCAGATACATCAATAACCACTAGTCTTTGATGAAAGTTAACCTGTGTTGCCGCTAAACCAACACCATTTTCGTCATACATGGTTTCGATCATATCTGCTGCTTTTTGCTTGATTTCCTCCGTCACTTCTTCAACTGGTTTTGCAACTGTTCTTAAACGTTCGTCTGGAAAATGTAATACATCTAGTAAAGGCATTGGATTATGGCACTCATATTTATTGTAAAAAGTTAATTCTAGTCATTTATCTTTACAAAAAAAAGTTTTATTACTCATAGGGTGAAGATTGTTATGAAATTAAAACCTATTACCTCATTGATTTTAGTGTTTCTGTTGCCGTTACTGGTCAATGCGAACACCTATACTAAACAGCAATTAACGCCGCCCACTATCAATAGCAAAACCACTGATAATAACGATAAGTTGATGATAAAACGGTCTAAAAAGTTAACTCCAACAGTACGTTTCACAATCAAAAAGCAAGCTGCACCAATCATCCCATTACCGGTGCTTTCTTCGTTTCTTTCAAAAGATCACATTATTAATGCTGAGCTAGTAAAAAATGCCCCTCGCATCCTAGGTGACTCTGTTGGATCTCCCCGCTTTTTTGCTGACGATATCTTTTATGCACAAGGTCAATACTCACAAGATAAGGTTTATGGTATTTATCGACTAGGAGAACCATATCATTCAAAAACTGGCGAAATACTAGGATCTGCATTAACTTTTATTGGATACGCAACGGTTTCAAACAACAAAAATTTACCGACGAACTCACTGTTAACCGCTTTTGATTTAAACTCAAGCGTACGCGAAGCACAACAGGGTGATTTGCTATTAGCCATTCCAGAATTTGAATCGTTACCGGCTTACTTTACACCCGTTGCAGTAAATGAAAATGTTAAAGGACATATTTTAAAAGCACTAAACCATGCCTCTATTATTGGTGAGTGGGATACAGTGGTGATTGATAAAGGTAAACGAGATCATATTGAAGTGGGCTCTATGTTTTCTATTTTACGGCCCGGACCAGCGTTATTAATAAATAAAGCCAACATCATCTATCAAGAAGATGGCGATGTGTTTCAAAAAATGCAAGAGATGGACTTAACCATACCTTCACAACGAGTTGGCCAATTAATGGTCTTTAAAGTCTATGAAAAAGTCAGTATCGCAATAGTTATCAAGGCACATGCGGTGATGAATGCAAACTTTAGTATTGAAGGCTTAACCTTTTAAAGGCCTTTAATTAAGAGAGGTTGGTATCCAAAAGAATCTATTTGAAGACCAAACAGGCAAAGATCCCCTTCATTATTGGATTGCGTTAGATGCGGTTCCATCGATTCAAAAACGTAAAGTTTTTAAGATGCTATCTCATTACTCTATCCAACAACTGTTTGCGCTTAATTCAAAACAATTAAGCCAATTAAAACTGACCACAGAACAAACCCAAGCTTTTTTACACCCCAATCAAGCACACATACAAGAATGTTTAGCTTGGCAACAATTAAACCAAGATAACTATATTATTAGCTATGGTGACTCACGCTACCCGGAACTATTAAAACAGATAAGCTCTCCACCATTATTACTTTTTGCACAAGGGAATATTGAACTACTAAACACACCACAAATTGCCATTGTTGGTAGCCGAAGCTGTACCCCCTACGGACAAGAAAAAGCTTATGATTTAGCCAAACAATTAGCTGCAGCAGGATTAACGGTCACTAGCGGTTTAGCTATTGGAGTTGATGGCGTCGCACACCAAGGGGCATTAACTGAGACAGGCGCAACGATTGCAGTATTAGGCACTGGCTTAAATAATATTTACCCTAAACGGCATAAGGTATTAAGCAAAGATATTGTTAAAACAGGGCTTTTATTATCAGAGTTTTGGCCGGACACACCCGCTTACCCAAGTAACTTTCCTAGACGAAACCGTATTATTTCAGGGTTAAGCCTTGGGACATTAGTTATTGAAGCTTCCGTTAAAAGCGGCTCATTAATAACTGCACGTTATGCTATTGAACAAAATAGAGACGTATTTGCCCTACCCGGCTCTATCGATAACCCACAGGCTTCAGGGTGTTTGAAGTTAATTCAACAAGGTGCAAAACTGGTGCTATCGGTTAACGATATTATCAATGAGTTTCCTGCTTTAAACTTAAATCAAGTTGCCGCGAAAAAAACACTAAAAACTGTCCCTACAGACAACCCTGTATTGAATTGTATTGACTATAGCCTAACCAGTTTTGATGTTATTTTAGCAAGAAGTGGTTTGGATGTAGTGACTTTACAAAATCAGTTAATAGAATTAGAGATAAATGGTACAATCAATGTCCAACCGCAAGGTTATATTAAGTTAAAAGGATAGTTATGTTTGAAATTATCATGTACCTCTTTGAAAGTTATATCCAAGTTGATCAAACGATGGAGCTTGACACACAAGAGGTTACCGATGAATTAATGCAAGAAGGTTTTCAAAAATCAGATATAACCAAGGCGCTAGCATGGTTAGATCACTTAGCAAACATGCATAATCAAGACCCTCAAAGTAAAACAACACCTGAGCAAAAAACCTCACATCGTATTTATAACAAGCAAGAACAAATGCAAATCTCTGTCGATAGCCGTAATTACATTAGCTATTTAGAACAGGCAAAAATATTAAACACCTATACGCGAGAGCTGGTGATTGATTGCATCATGTCTTTAGACAGTAAAGAACTGACCTTAGAAGATGTTAAATGGCTTATCTTAATGGTGTTATTTAATAGCCCAAGTAGTGAAAGTGAATTCTTACAATTAGAGTCAATGTTAATGGACTTTGAAGAAGGGCTAATTCACTAATATGGAAAATCTAAGTACCCATCATAAAAAAGACGCTGAGCTTTGCCCAAAATGCGGCTCACACTTGCATATTCGTAATGGTAAGCAAGGCCCCTTTTTAGGATGTAGTGCTTATCCAAGCTGTGACTATTTAAAACCATTACACGAAAAAAGTGATGTAAAAAAAGTACTTACCGGTAGCAGTTGCCCTCTTTGCCAACATGAATTAGTGTTGAAACAAGGCCGCTTTGGTTTGTTTATAGGTTGCAGCACTTACCCGACTTGTGAGCATACTTCTCCGCTATCTGATCACAATCAGAATGAAGCAGAGAAACAAGTGGAGGGACCTAAAGTAGCTTGCCCTAGCTGTAAAAAAGGCCATTTAGTTCCTCGCCAATCACGCTTTGGTAAAACCTTTTATGCCTGTGATAACTACCCAACCTGTAAGTACGCAGTCAATGATAAACCAGTCAATGAGTTTTGCCCTGAGTGTCATTGGCCAATCACAGTTGAGCGCAAAACCAATACTGGTAAGCGCATGATCTGCCCTAAAAAAGGATGTGGTTATCGAAGCAAGCCTATATAATAATGGGTTACTTGTATTAAAGGCGGATTAATGCCGCGACTTACCTCAATTCTTCTCACCAGTGGAATAATAAATGACTATCAATGACAATACGCTTTCTCAAGCACTTGCAGCATTAACAACAGAAGGTGTTATTGCTTATCCAACTGAATCTGTTTTTGGCTTAGGTTGTGACCCTGACAATGAAGTAGCAATCCAAAAGATCCTCGACTTAAAACAACGCCCTGCTCATAAAGGCTTGATTTTAATTGCCGCTAATATCGAGCAATTAAAAAACTATGCTGACTTTTCTTCCCTCAGCTCAGAGCAGCTTGATAAAATTAAGGCGACTTGGCCGGGACCTTTCACTTGGGTTGTGCCTGTTCAACCTTCCTTATCTAAGTTAGTTAGCGGTGATTTTGACAGTATTGCAGTGCGCGTCACTCAACACCCTGTTGTACAAACACTATGTGCAGCTTTTGGTAAACCTATCATCTCCACCAGCGCTAATTTATCAGGGCAGGATGCATGTACAACTAGTGCACAAGTTGAGCAAATGTTTGCTAACCACCCCTTACTTGATTATGTTATTGAACAGCCTGTAACAGGATTAGCGAACCCTTCACAAATCCACGATGCCTTAACAGGTAAACGCTTACGTTAATCGCAGATTAGGTTAGTTAAGCCGTTTCAATGTCAACCTTTACTGATCTTAGTAGAGGTTGAAAAAGTCCAATATTTACGCCCTCTCTCCCAGCTATTTCCAGCTATTTCCAGCGACTGAATTTTGCATCTTATAGGCTAACAGGTATATAATCGCGCGCATCATTGAACGATATTTAAATAATCCCCCTATTACAGGAGTATGTATGAAAGTTGGTATTATTATGGGCTCTAAGTCTGACTGGCCGACCATGGAACACGCCGCAAATATGCTAGATTCTTTTGGTATTGAGTATGAAACACGAGTTGTTTCTGCACACCGTACTCCACAACTACTAGCTGATTACGCTTCTAGTGCTGCACAGCGTGGCATTAAAGTCATTATCGCTGGAGCTGGTGGTGCTGCACACTTACCAGGCATGGCAGCGGCTTTTACTAGCTTACCTGTATTAGGTGTTCCTGTTCAGTCGAAAGCACTGAAAGGCGTAGACTCTTTATTATCAATTTGCCAAATGCCTAAAGGGGTTGCTGTAGGTACACTTGCGATCGGTGAAGCAGGCGCAGCCAACGCTGGTTTATTAGCAACACAAATTCTTGCATGCCAACAACCAGAACTGCTTGCTAAAGTTGATGAGTTCCGCCAAAAGCAAACAGACACTGTTTTAGCTAACCCAGATCCAGCGGTTTAATATGAATATTCTAGTATTAGGTGCAGGGCAACTTGCACGTATGATGAGCTTAGAAGCAGCACCATTAAATTTAAATGTGCGTGCTTACGATGTGGGTTCAAAACAAGTTATTCACCCATTGACCTTGCAGTCATATCAACAAACGCTTGAGCAAGCTATCGCCTTAGTGGATGTGATTACTTGCGAATTTGAGCATATCCCTGATGACGTACTTGCACTATGTAATGACAGTGGCAAGTTCTTCCCGGGTAAAGCTGCAATTAAAGCAGGTGGCGATCGTAGTATTGAAAAAGCACTACTTGATAAAACAGGTGTTCCTTCTGCGCCTTATAAACTGATCACTGAAAAACAGCATTTAGTTGATTCAGTCGCCTTACTTGGCTTGCCGTTAGTAATTAAAACCTGCCAAGCGGGTTATGATGGCAAAGGTCAATGGCGCTTAAAGTCAGTTGATCAATTAGATGCAATTTGGTCTGAAATGGCTGAGTTTATTGCCGTTGGCAGCGAGAGCTTCCCGCACAGTATCATCGCAGAAAAAATGATCCCCTTCAACCGTGAAGTATCGGTGATTGGTGCGCGTGATAAAGAGGGTAACATTGCTATCTACCCTGTCACTGAAAATCAACATACTGACGGTGTATTAACGCTATCATTAGCAACTGAAATTGAACTTAGTATTCAACAGCAAGCGATTGATGCATTTAATAAACTCTCTGCAGAGATGAATTACATCGGTGTTTTAGCTATCGAATTCTTTGATGTTGACGGTCAGTTAATGGTCAATGAAATTGCACCGCGTGTACATAACTCTGGCCACTGGACTCAACAAGGTACCGCATGTAGTCAATTTGAAAACCACATGCGTGCCGTGGCTGGTTTACCACTAGGTGACACAAGCATGCAAAAAGTAAGTGCGATGATCAACGTATTAGGCCAAGCGTCTATTAGTGAGCAAGTACTTAAGATTGCAGATGTTAAAAGTCACTGGTATGGCAAAACACAACGCGCAGGTCGTAAGATGGGACACATTAATGTCTCTGCTGAAAACAATGCGGCACTAGGTCAAAAGCTATTACAATTAGCGGAAATCTTACCTGAGCAAGATTACCCAGGTGTGAAAAGCACAGCACAACGTTTATTAGAAGATTAATTGCTTTTAATGTAAGAAAAAAGCCGAGTAATAAATGAACTGACCCCATAAAGTTGGACATTTTAGTTAAGCGGCTTGTAAGGCCTGGATTCGATACTCTATCGGAGTCAGGCCTTTTAATTTGACCTTTATCCTTTTTTTATTGTAATACTCGATATATTCGTCGAGCTTTTCTATCAGTTCATCGGCATCTTTGAAGTTTTGCCTATGATACATTTCTGTTTTTAATAATCCAAAAAAATTTTCAGCTACTGCATTATCTAAGCAATTCCCTTTTCTCGACATACTTTGTGTAAGCCCATAATCAGTAAGCTGTTTTTGATATGCTTTGTGGCGATACTGCCAGCCTTGATCGCTATGTACGATCGGTTTTGAGTTCTCGCTCAAATTATCGAGAGCATCTTTCAACATATCCGTGACTAATGGTAAACGCGCATTTTTAGCAATCTTATAAGCGATTACTTCTTGGGTAAATAGGTCAACAACTGGTGACAAATAGACTCTCTGCTCTTTAACCTTGAACTCTGTTACATCAGTTACCCATTTTTCATCTGGTCTTGTGGCTTTAAAGTCGCGCTTAAGTAAATTAGGTGCTGTTTTCCCTACAAGCGCTATATTTTTTGGGTCTTACTGTCGATTTTAAGTTTAACTGCGCCATCAGTCTTTGTACCGTCTTATGGTTTAGCATAATACCTTGCCTTCTAAGTGCTAGGTGAATACGACGATAGCCATAACGACCTTTATGCTCATGGTAAATAGTCTTAATAAGCTCTAATTCAAGACTATAAACATCCATTTTTTTGCCTGCGTTAACTTGATAATAAAACACGCTCTTTGCCAAGTGAGTGGCTTTAAGAAGGTGCTTCAAAGCATGCTTATCTCTGAGAGCTAAAACAACTAACGCTTTTTCTTTATTTGGCGGCGTTTTGTCTGTTCCAGCTCTTCCAACTTTTTTAAAACAGCATTCTCTGCTCGTAAGTAAGCAAGCTCTTCTTTTAGTTCTTCAAGTGTCATTTCATTATTTGGCTTTGCAGGCGTATTTGGTTGTGATTTCATAGGAGTTCTGCCGAGTGAGGAACATTCAAGTCCTCTAAGCCCTGCCTCATTATATGTTTTTAACCATAAAGAAAGAGAGCCGGGTGAAGACAAATTTAATACAGCACTAGTGTGAGTGAGAGACCAGTCATTTGTCCACATTAATTTTAATGCTTGAAGTTTTGTTTTTGCATTACGAGCATGCGAAGTAGGTAAGAATGCGTTTGTCCCATGAATTGCGAAAACCGAAGTCCAATATCGAATCTGTCGAGAGGATATTGTAAATTCACTTGCTAGTTTCCTAGATGGCTTACCACCTAAGCACTGTTTTGCGATGATGAGTTTTAACTCACGACTATATTTGGACATAAAAAAAGACCCTCAGTAATTGGTTGTCCAACTATTGGGGGTCAGTTCAAAACTCGGCTTTTTTGTAGGTATTGATTACTCTATTGCAGACCACTTATAAAGTCAGCGCTACTATTTTTAATGGATGGTTATCATCAAAAGACGGGAAATCAGCATGGCAATCTAACCACTCTACTGCTGTTACTTCTCTACCCTGCTTTTCAACACAACGCACTAAGCTTTTAAACCACACTTCTTTATCCACTTTTGCGACATTGTTACAACAAACGATCGTACCACCGGGTTTTGTGGTTAATAGTGCAGGTTTAAATAAACTTTGGTAATCATTAACAAGGTCAACTGTACCAAAGGCACTTTTAGCAAAGCGAGGCGGATCTAAAAAGACTAAATCAAACTGTGAAGCTGACATTTTTGGGTAGCTTGGTAGCTTTTTGTTATTACGGCTCATCACCTTAAGCCCTGCTAGCTGGCGTAATGCTGGAAATGCGTCGCTTTGAATAAACTGACAAACTGATTCAACGTTATTTAACTCTGCGTTTTTACGCCCAGCGGCTAACGCAAAAGAGGAGAAATCAACATTCACGACACGTTTTGCACCACCGACTGCCGCAGCTATGCCTATCCCACAAGTATAAGAGAATAAGTTTAATACACTCTTTTTATGACTGTGTTTCTTCATGAACTCACGGCCTACGCGCATATCTAAAAATAACAGCGGGTCTTGTCCTTCATGACGTAATTTACTGGTAAATAACACGCCATTCTCAGACATGACTTGATCACTTTGGGCAAACGCTTCTGTACTTTCATCTAATTCATTAAGAATACGAGAGTTTTTATTTGACCTATCGTTATAAACCAAGGGTAAATCTGCGACATTTAATAACACAGTTTTGATATCAGATAGCTGTGCATCTGTAAGTGACTCATGGAACGTTTGAATTAACCAAGCATCACCATAGCGGTCAATATTAAGGCCATTGACCCCTTCTACTGTGCCATGAAACACACGAAAACAATCTGTTTTAGGTAACTCATCATTAGAAAGGTTATTAATAAGGGTTTCACGCTTTGCTAATGCAGCGGTTAATAAAGCAGTTATTGGCATAATCAAAAACTCAGTAAAGGAAAATAGCTATTTAGCAAAAATGAATGCCAGATAATGAACCGCTATTCTAGCAAACGCTCTCTCAGCAACAAAACAAAAACCAGTTTTATTGCTTTTTATCTCAAGTACTAAGCAATTAAGATGACACGCATCGCGCTGTTTGATGTGCTTAAGGGCAATCTTGATCATAAAAAAGCATTCTGAAAACGCCCTATTAATATTGCCCTTTGTTAAAGACATTTTCATAAGTTGTTGCTATAAAAACCTTTAACAAAATAAAAAACGATTGAGTAGATACACAGCACAAAATATACATGGTAAATTATAACCATACTAAATTTAATGAAATTGGAGCTCACATGGATCAGTACGCTGTTTTTGGCAATCCTATTAAACATAGCAAATCGCCTTTTATTCACACATTATTTGCTAATCAAACACAGCAACAAATGACCTATGGCATTGTTGAAGCCCCTGTTGATGGTTTCACCGCTTCTGTACAAGCATTTTTCAATAATAACGCTAAAGGCTGTAATATTACCGCCCCTTTCAAAGAAGAAGCTTTTCAATTTGCACAATCTTTAACGGATCGCGCACGTTTAGCTGGTGCGGTAAATACCCTAAAGAAAACCGATGATGGTTTAATTATCGGTGATAATACCGACGGCGCAGGTTTGGTATTAGATTTAAAAAATAATCATGTCGATCTTACTGGTGCACGCATCTTATTATTAGGTGCTGGTGGTGCTGCTCGTGGAGTATGTAGTTCACTTTTAGCAGAGAGCCCTGCACAATTAACAATTGCTAACAGAACCTTTGAAAAAGCCCAAAATTTAGTGTCTATCTTTGAACAATTAGGCAATATAGATGCCCAACCTTTTGATCAATTAAAGGGCCCTTTTGATCTTATTATCAATTCAACTTCTGCAGGGTTACATGGCAGTTTACCGGCAATTTCTAGTCATTTAATTACTCCTGAAACAGCCATTTATGACATGACCTATAATGCGCAAGTCACAGCATTCAATGCTTGGGCAAAAGATAATGGTGCTCGCTTAACAATAGATGGTTTAGGTATGTTAGTGGGCCAAGCGGCTGAAAGCTTTGCTATTTGGCGCGGTGTAAAACCAGGCGCCAAACAAGTTTTAAATGAATTACGCCATAATTTAGCTGGTTAACTTAATATGAATCAAAGCATTCTGTTTTCTGATAACGAATACTACAACCATGATTTGCAGCAAGTGGAATTTCACGCTCAATGCCAAGGGCGTTTAATTCTGTGCATTATTTCTTGGGTAACCTTAAATACGCTTGAGCAATCAGACTTGCCACTTGCGGCTGCTAATGAAGAAGCCGCATTAACACTGTTTGAAGCAGCACGATTTGATATTGAAGATCTTGCTGAAACACTGATTAACCAACATGCTTTTAATGATGACGGGAGTATAACGCTCAGTCACTGTTAATCATAAGATAAAGAGGGTTTAACAATGCAAAGCCACCGTATTAATGAGATGCTAGAGTTAATAAAACCATATTGGTTAAAGCATCAAGATCTCGACTTATTAGCGTTATTAGAACGCATTGCTACTGAGTCTGGTTTTGAAGGGCCAATTAGTGAACTGACTGACGAAGTGATTATTTACCATCTAAAAATGGATCAAACAGCTAAAGGGGAAATGATCCCGGGTATTGCAAAAGATTGCGAAGATGATTTTCAAAGTGCATTATTAAAGGCCAGAGGTTTGTTATAACTCACTAAGGGGAACATTATGTTAGAGAATTATAAAAAAATGGATATTAATATGCTATTTAGTATCGTTAATATGAAACTAAGAAATGAAAACCAATCTATTGCAGATCTATGTACCACCTATGATTTAGATGCAAATACGTTAACGCGACGTTTAAAAGATAATGGCTTTATTTATGACCCAGCGCATAAGCAATTTAAAAAAGCCTAATACCGCCTAAACAATCACTGTGATTAATAGATGCACCTACGCCTCAAAGCTAGGTGCCTCTTATTCGAATAATAACCAATATAAATAAGACCAAATAAGATAGAAATAACACCACCTTCACTTTACACTGAGCGCGCAACAGCATAAAAGGTTATTAAAATACCTCACGCTACTCCCATTATTTACCTTTACACTATATATTAAGCGGCACCACGCGATTAGTGGCCCTTTTTATTGGAGCATGCATGTCAAACTTAACCTACAACGATCTAACGCCTGAATGCCAACTAGATGCATTAGCCAGTATTGGAATTTACCCTGAAACTGGGTTATTAGCGTTAAACTCATATGAGAATCGTGTTTATTCTTTTACAGATGAAAATCAACAACGCTATGTGGTGAAGTTTTATCGTCCACAACGATGGAATCAAGCACAGTTATTAGAAGACCATGCATTCAGCCAACACCTATTAGATGCTGGTGTTGACCTTTCTGTGCCATTAACATTCGATGGTCAAACATTGCATACTTTTGCAGGTTACCAGTTTGCTATATTCAATAATTTGTCTGCGCGTACGCTTGCGGTAGATAATATCGATAGCTTATATGATGTTGGCGTATCCTTAGGGAAAATGCATAAGGCTGGCGCAAACTTTAAGTTCACACAACGTCCTGATCTTGATATTAAAAAAACACTCCAATCGGCGATTCAAAATTTAGCCACCTGCGAATATATTCCCAATGTGATACACGAGCAGTTTTTCTTAACCCTTTCGCAAATCCAAGCAAAAATTGATAGTAAAAGTCTGCCACAGCTCGCGATGATCGCAATTCATGGTGACGCACACGCCAGCAATATTTTATTGAAAAATGAACAACCTTTTTGGGTCGACTTCGATGATTGTAAAATGGGCCCTGCAATACAAGATATTTGGATGTTATTACATGGAGATAAGCATGAACAACAATTGCAAATGTCGATGATTTTAGACGGTTACCAAGAAGAATATGAGTTTGATAATGAAGAATTTGCTGTTATTGAGATCTTAAGGACAATGCGTATAATCAATTATGTGAGCTGGATCAACATAAGATGGTCAGATCCGGCATTCTCTCGAAACTTTCCATGGTTTATAACTGACCAATATTGGAAAGAGTTGTTACAATCGCTGCAACAACAATTAGTCTCATTAGATGAAGCACCATTTACACTTCAACCACCATGTTAAAATAATGAATAACATGATAATAAAGGAACACATAATGAAAAAAGTTTTTGCTCTATTAATTGGTTTGTTTTTACTGCCATTAAGCGTTCAAGCGGCAGATTTTAAAGAGGGCACTCATTACGAAGTCCTTCAACGCACAGCAACAGAAAAACCAGAAGTATTAGAATTCTTCTCATTTTATTGTCCACACTGCTTTAAATTTGAACCATTGATGAAAGGGCTAGAAACCGCTTTACCTGAAGATGTTACGATTAAAAAGAACCATGTTAACTTTCTAGGTGGTGCGATGGCTGAAGAAATAACAAAAGCATATGCAGCTGCTGATTTGTTAAATGTAAAAGACGACGTTACTAGCATTATATTTGACGAAATCCATGTACAACATAACAATATTTCTGGTGAGCAAGATATACTAGATATTTTTGAAAAAGCAGGCGTAGAAGAACAAGAAGCAAAAGCCGCTTTAGCTAGCTTCGCGGTTAATGGTATGGCTTCACAAATGAAACGTAATACTGAAAACTTCAAAGTACGTGGTGTACCAACGCTGATTGTAAATGGTAAGTACAAAGTAAACACGGGTTCAGTAAAAAGTGTTGCAGAGTTTAATGAATTAGTTGAGTTCTTAACTAAAAAGACTGATTAAACTGCGCTTTCATATACCTCTATTTAAAATAAAAAAGTCACTTTAGTGGCTTTTTTCATTTTTGTGGCATAATACGCGGGTCAATAAAAGGGGATTAGCGTTGAAAATAATGTTTAATAATTATGCACAGTTAAAAAGTGCTATTAAAGAACTGCATAACAACAAAGAGTCTACAAAAGCACAAGTTGTTGCGATTAGTGGAATTGAAGGCAGTGGTAAGCGTGCGTTAACAGAAAAAATTGCAGCCGCTTTAAAGCTAGATGGGCTAAATGTAGCTGTTATTCATACCGATGACTGGGAATCGAGTAAAAACGTTCGCTTTAATGTAATGAATAGCCCAGAAGAATATTACCTCAATGCTTACCGCTTTGATGAAATGTTTGAAGATCTTGTTTTACCTTTAAAGCTGTTTGGTAGCATCAAAACATCAGTGGATCTCATTGATGCAGAATCCCCTAGGAAAGTTGAATATAACTTTGATGACATCGACATTATTCTAATTGAAGGCGTGTATTTATTACAAGATGCTTACTTAGACCTGTATGATTATAGTTGCTGGGTAAAAAGTAATTTTGAAACAGCACGTAAGCGCCTACATGAACAAGTCAACATAGAAGAGTCACAAGAAGCACTAGTGAATCTATTTGAGCGTTTAATTAAGCCTGCTGGGCAATACCATTTGTACGCAGATGATCCAATTGGTAACAGTAAATCAATTTATATTGAAGAAGCAAACGTATCTAATGGATAGCCGCACTGTTCTTAATGAAGAAAATCGACATAACGCTTATATAGAGTTTAAACGTAAAGAGTGGGCAAAGTTACGTGCCAATGTAAAATTAACGCTCTCAGAAGACGATATAAAGCAGTTACAAGGGATAAATGAATCACTTTCAATGCAAGAAGTGATTGATATTTACCTCCCTTTATCGCGCTTATTAAACCTCTATGTGAGTGCTCGCCAATATCGACATGCGGTACGCGATAAATTTCTAAATTCAGAACATGAAAAAGTACCTTACATCATTGGTGTCGCTGGCAGTGTTGCTGTTGGTAAAAGTACATCTGCTCGTATTTTACAGGCCTTATTATCACGTTGGCCAGAACACCCAAAAGTCGCTTTAGTGACAACCGATGGCTTTTTACGCCCTAATAAAGAGCTTGTTGCTAGAAATTTAATGCATAAAAAAGGCTTTCCAGAAAGCTTTGATACCAAAGCACTCATTGATTTTGTCGCCGCGATAAAATCAGGGCAAAAACTCATTACTGCCCCTTTATATTCGCACCTAACCTATGACATATTACCGAATAAATCATTACAATTTGAACAACCTGATATTGTGATTTTAGAGGGCTTAAATGTACTACAAACACCGTCAGTAGATGAACTAGATAAAACCTTTGTTTCTGATTTTGTAGACTTTTCAATTTTTGTCGATGCGGATAAAGGGCTTTTAAAAACCTGGTATATCCAGCGATTTTTAAAATTTCGAGAGGGTGCTTTCACTGATCCAAACGCTTATTTTCATAGTTACTCTAAAATGAGTGAGAAAGAAGCAGTGGCTATTGCATCGAAGATTTGGGATGAAATTAATGCGGTAAATCTAGAAAAAAATATTCGTCCTACGCGAGACCGTGCTAATTTAATTCTCCAGAAGTCGATTAACCACCAAGTGAGTGAAGTACAGCTTCGTAAATAATATTTTAATATTACACTAGCAAAAATAATAAAGGCGCTTTAAAAGCGCCTTTATTATTTGATATGGATGAATATTCTAATTAAAGAATAATATCTTTTAAGTTTGGATCTTTACGGTCTAAATAATGTGTTGAACGGATACGACGTACTGTTCTTGATTTACCACGAACAAGTAGCGTTTCTGTTGTAGCTAAACGTCCATCAACAGACACACCTTCAACCAAGTCACCTTTAGTAATACCGGTTGCTGAGAAAATAACGTTATCATTCTTAACAAGATCTTCTAATTTCAGTACTTTATTTACTTCAATACCAACAGCTTCACAACGTCTAACTTCTTCTTCACCTATTTTAATATTTTCTTCTGTAGGCTCTTTCACCATAGGGCGCGGTATTAAACGTGCTTGCATATTACCATCTAATGCACGAACAACGGCTGCAGAAATAACACCTTCAGGTGCACCACCAATACAATATAAAACATCAACTTGATTATCCGGCATACATGCCAGTACAGAAATAGCAACATCGCCATCAGGAATAGCAAAAACACGAACCCCCATACCTTGTATGTCTTTAATCATTCGGTCATGACGTGGCTTTGCTAATGTTGCAACAGTTAAATCAGAAAGCGATTTTCCTAATGCAAAAGCGACGGCTTTTAAGTTTTGCTCTAGAGAACGCTCTAAATCAATTGCGTCTTTTGCATTTGGACCAACAATTAGTTTTTCCATGTACATATCAGGCGCTTGTAAGAAGCTACCTTGCTCGCCTACGGCTAATACAGCTAACGCGTTCGATTGCCCCATTGCAGTCATACGTGTGCCTTCAATAGGATCAACTGCGATATCAACTTTATCGCCTTTACCTGTGCCAACATTCTCACCAATATACAGCATTGGAGCATCGTCTATTTCACCTTCACCAATAACGATTTTGCCATCGATATCAATTTGATTAAAGATAAGGCGCATTGCTTCAACCGCAGCACCATCTGCTGTATTTTTATCACCTCGACCTAACCATTTATAACCTGCTAAAGCAGCAGCTTCTGTTACTCGAGAAAATTCTATTGCTAATTCGCGTCTCATTTTATGAGCTCCCAATTTTTAAATCTAATTGTAACAAAAAGACCAATACAAATGCGTTACCAGTCTATTTTGCTATTAAAAAATATTATTCAGTATCTTGATTAACTACATTTTTTACCGCTTGTTTTAATTTCAACATTGCTTGTTCAATTAAGTCATCTGAAATATTTAAAGCAGGTGCAAAACGCAAAACATTTGCGCCTGCGACTAAAACTAACAGACCTTGCTGCGCTGATTCTAAGAAGAACGCTTTAGCTTGGTCTTGATATTGCTCATTTAATACAGCACCTAATAATAAACCTTTTCCTCGAACTTCTTTAAAAACAGAGAATTCGTCATTAATCAATTGTAAGTGTTTACGTATCAACTGCTCTTTTTGTTTCACGCCATCTAATAATTTTTGATCGTTAATTAAATCAAAGGCTTTTCCTGCGACAGCACAGGCTAAAGGATTACCACCAAAAGTAGTGCCATGTGAACCAACAACAAAATGTGCCGCGAGGTCAGTTTTTGTTAGCATCGCTGCAATTGGAAAGCCTGCACCCAAGGCTTTAGCCGATGTTACTACATCAGGAACGATGTCTAATGCCATGTAAGCAAATAGTTCACCCGTTCTTCCCATGCCTGTTTGTACTTCATCAAGGATCATTAACGCATTGTGTTTATCACATAATGCTCTCACACCTTGAGCAAATTCAGGTGTAATAGGTAAAACGCCTCCTTCACCTTGTAATGGCTCCAAAATAACCGCACAAGTTTTATCTGAAATGGCTTTTTCTAATGCTGCTAGGTCGTTATATTCTAAATGAGTTATATTCGCTGGTTTTGGACCAAACCCATCAGAATAAGAAGATTGCCCACCAGCTGTTACTGTAAAGAAAGTTCGCCCATGAAAACCTTGATAAAAGGCAATAATTTCGCTTTTATCTTCGCCGTATTTATCAAAAGCGACACGACGAGCTAATTTTAATGCCGCTTCGTTTGCTTCTGCACCTGAGTTAGCAAAAAAGACCTTTTCAGCAAAGGTATTATCAACTATTTTTTGTGCTAAACCTAATGCTGGTTCATTAGTGTATATATTACTTACATGCCAGACTTTTTGTGCTTGCTCAGTTAATGCATTAACTAATTCAGGGTGAGCATGGCCTAATGCATTAACAGCAATACCAGCTGTTAAATCGATATACTCATTATCCTTTTGATCCCACAATCGAGAACCCTCACCGCGCACAGGAATCATGTCTAACGGAGCATAGTTTGGCACCATAACTTGATCAAATAGTGAACGGGTGATTTCAGAGTGTGGCATAAAGGGTTCCTTAGTTAATATTATGAAAAATAATTTATAAAAATGATTAATATACGCACTTATTTTAACAATCCAATAGCTTACTTAATAAAATTATTTAGTAGTGTTAAGCCTTGCTCGGATCGTATGCTTTCTGGATGAAACTGTACACCCTCTAAGGGCATATGTTGGTGACGAATCGCCATTATTTCACCACTTTCAATCACATTAGCTGAAATATCAAAACAGCTCGGTAAGCTTTCTTCTTGTACAATCAAGCTATGGTATCGCGTGACATTCAACGGATTGTTTAGGCCTTCAAAAACGCCACGGTTATCATGCTTAATTAATGAGTTTTTACCATGCATGACTTTATCTGCTCGGATAACATTAGCACCGAATACTTGCGCGATACTTTGATGACCTAAACAAACGCCTAAAATGGGTATTTTTCCGGCAAATCGTTCAATGGTTGCCAATGATACACCAGCTTCATTAGGTGTACAGGGTCCTGGAGAGATCACGATATGATCAGGGTTTAAATCAGCAATCTCTTGTACGGATATTTGATTATTTCGTTTTATAATCACTTCCTGTTGTAACTCTCCAAAGTACTGTACTAAGTTATAAGTAAAAGAGTCATAATTATCAATCATTAATAGCATTATTAAGGCCACATAAAAAAACACTGATCTACTTTATCACTAGTAACGTATTTAGTACTAACACCAAGCAAAGTTAATTATGCAATCTACACTAAAATAAGCCAGCATAAGATGCTTCTAAAGTGAATAATAGCAGTCACCACTGAGACTTATAATAGGGAAGGGTAATGGATAATGTCATTGAAAGTAAAAAAAATGTACTTATTTCTGGTAGCTCGGGCTTAATAGGCAGTGCACTAGTACCTTTATTGCGAGATAAGGGATATACGGTTTTTTTATTGAAAAGACAACAACAAAAAGACACGCCTTATTGGAATATACAGCAACAAAAAATAGACTTAAACGGTTGCCCTGAACCAGACATTATTATTCATCTTGCAGGTGAAAACATTTCCAATGCGCGTTGGACTGCAAAAGTAAAAGAGAAGATAACCAAAAGTCGTATCCAATCAACTCAGCTTATGGTCGACTTTATCAACCAAAGTAACAAACCACCCGCGCTTTTCATTTGCGCTTCTGCAATCGGTTTTTATGGTCACCAAGGTACCAAGGTGGTTAATGAAGACAGCCCTAAAGGACAAGACTTTGTAAGTCATTTAGCTGAAAAATGGGAACAAGTAGCGCAACAAGCACAAACCCGTGTCGTCAACCTCCGTAGTGGTGTCGTATTGAGCAAAAATGGCGGGGCACTGGCTAAGATGTTACCTGCCTTTAAAGTAGGCTTAGGTGGAAGAGTAGGCTCAGGAAAACAAATCATGAGTTGGATAGATTTGGATGATCAGATAAACGCAATTTTATTTATCATTAAGCACACCACACTATCTGGCCCTATTAACCTGGTATCGCCTAATGCTGTTGATAATAAAACCTTTTCAAATACTTTATCGCAGTTTTTAGGTCGCCCTTGCATACTGCCGATGCCAGCAACATTAATTAAGCTAATGTTCGGAGAAATGGGTAAGGAATTACTATTATCAAGCACACATGTAGAGCCCACTAAATTATTACAAGCAGGATTTAAGTTTGAGAGTTTATTATTAGAGGAAAGCTTAAAGAAACAACTTGCTGTGTCTACCCTGTGATTTAGTGACTTAGTACTGAGTTATTGAATGAGGCATTTAAATATTAACAGGATCAAAATTAGAAGCCCTAGAAATAGGAAAGGGCAGCCGAAGCTGCCCTTAATTTAGTCTCTCTATCAAAATCCGTGATAGTAAATGCTCCCTGCAATACATCCTTTTGACTAATGCCCATCTAGGCGTCCACTTCCCAATCCGTTGGGTTCATCCTTGTAATATCCTTATAAGATAAACATCTTGTTCATCTATCATCTCCCTTTCCGTAGGAGGTGTCCTTCTTTGCCATCCTGGCTTAATAGCTACAATCCTAGTAGTTACTAAAAAACTCCATCCTAGAGTGTCCTGCTTATCCTTAATTATAAAACATCCTGTTTTATAAACTCTCTTCCTGAGAGGTCCTAGTGTCATCCTGACAACGCGCTGAGTTAATGTCTACATCCTGTAGTCCATCTCCCCTTTGCGAGATAAATAATACGATGTTTTATGTGCTAAAAACGCCACGCTAAATGCTTACTTAACAAAAAAATATGTATAATTTTCACTCAACAATATATTTAACAATGGCTTACAGAACTATTTTTTTTGTAATAGGGCAGAAAATAATAGGTAGAAACTGCAATTGCCTGTGTTAGCAATGGTCGATCTCTCACAAACCATAATTGAGCGAATAACAGTAATAAACAAAATAAAGTGGAAATATTCAAAATTAGAAATTAAAAAGCATGCTAGGAGCTCTTTATTTTAATAAAAAGTCATTCAATATAGAGGTGATATTAACGAATAATCAAAAATACAGATAAAAAAATCCCAGCATAAGCTGGGATAGATCATTAAAAACGTTTAATGAAACCTTAAAAATTGTATCGAAGACCGGCCACTAATGAATCTTCAGTTTCTACATCGTTATCTAAGTTATTAAATGCATAAGAAGCATAGGCACGAAATGACTTATTAAATCGATATTGGCCTTCTATAGCATAAAAATCTTGAGTATCTGAGTCAGCTTCTTCTTGTTGACCAATAATACCGATCATGCGGAATTGCTTGGTAAACTTATATTGAATAGCAGCTTCTAGTGAAGTGAAATCATCATCCGCATCGATGTCACCCATTGCATATGAAACCGCAACGTATAAATCATTCATTGTATATGCAGCCGCTACTGTTGTTTGGTTTGAATCATCTTGTGAGTCAGAATAAGCAAGACCTAAATCTAAACCAAAGTCTGATGTATAAAGTGCTGATAAGCCAAATGAATCATCCTCGTCATCTTCATTTGAAGCAATATAATCAGCCTGCACTGTCACCACATCAGCAAACTTATTTGAGTACAAGAACGTATTATTTTGTTTATCTGATGATGCATCTAAAACTTGTTGAATACCTGAGTGGTAAGAAGCGATATCGGTCATATCAGAGATTTGTACATTCGCAGAATCTTGACGACCATAAGAAAAATCACCTACCTTTGTACCAAAACCAGCAAATAGGTAACGGTTTTTAACATCTTCACCATCTTTAATTTCATACTCCATGAAACCAAAACCTGTTATCTCATCAGTAAGCTGTGTTTTACCACCAAAGTTGATACGCGCACGGCTCTGATCTGAAATCGATCCCTCAGTTTCTTCAAAGTCATCACCTAAGAAGTCTGCACGTACTTCTACACGACCACCAATTTTAAGCGTTGTACCGTCTTCATTGTAGATTGTTGCTGATTGCGCTGTTGTAGAGATAAAACCCGCTAAAATTGCAGTTGCTAATAATGTTTTTTTCATGATTCATCCGTGTTTAGTTTAAAAAATATCTGGGAATATAGTCTTTAACAGCACTTGCTGTTTACGGAGGAGCAGTCTAGGGACATTATGTGACAGGTTTATTACTAACCTGTTGGTTTATAAAAAAGTATCGTTTATTTTATAAACCAAGTAAGAAATTAAGGAGGTGAAACTCTTATAAAAAAACCGCCATTAAGCGGTTTATAGTGTAGGTGAGATGGTCAGTAATGGGCTATTTACCAATACAAAAACTCGAGAAGATACGTCCGAGTAAATCATCAGAAGTAAACTCACCTGTGATTTCACTTAGGTGTTGCTGTGTTAAACGCAGCTCTTCAGCTAATAACTCACCGGCTTTATATTCTTCAAGTTGTACTTTACCTTCAAGCAGGTGTTTTTCAGCTTGATCGATAGCTTGTAAATGACGTCGTCTTGCCATAAACCCACCTTCGGTATTACCTTGGTAACCCATAATATCTTTTAAATGCTGGGTTAAGCCATCAACGCCTAAACCTGTTTTTGCAGAAATACGATAAACAGGGTAATCCTCATGCTGTGTAGTTTGTAAGGGTTCTCCAGTCAGGTCTGCTTTATTACGCACCACTGTTAAGCCTACTTTTTTAGGTAAACGATCGATAAAATCAGGCCAGATATCATGAGGGTTTTCGGCATCAGTGGTGGTCGCATCTAGCATAAATAAGATACGATCAGCATTTTCAATTTCCGCCCATGCTCGCTCAATACCAATACGCTCAACTTCATCAGCCCCTTCGCGCAAGCCTGCGGTATCGATAATATGCAAAGGCATGCCATCGATATGAATGTGTTCACGCATCACATCACGCGTCGTACCAGCAATATCGGTTACGATTGCACTTTCTTTCCCAACTAGGGTGTTCAATAAGCTAGATTTACCCGCATTAGGACGACCTGCAATCACTACTTTCATACCATCTCGAAGGATAGCACCTTGTTTAGCCTGAGCTTTTACTGCATTTAGGTTATCAATTATTTGATATAAATCTGTCGCTATTTTTCCATCGCTTAAGAAGTCTACTTCTTCCTCGGGGAAATCAATCGATGCTTCCACATAAATACGCAAATAAATTAAACTTTCAACTAGGTCATTTATTTTATGAGAAAACTCACCTTGTAATGAGTGTAAAGCACTTTTGGCAGCTTGCTCTGAGCTTGCTTCAATTAAATCAGCAATTGCCTCTGCTTGTGCTAAATCGAGCTTATCATTCATAAAAGCACGTTCAGAGAACTCACCTGGATTGGCACTACGTAAGTTTTTTATAGTCAGAATTGCTTTAATCAGCATATCCATAACGACAGGACCACCATGCCCCTGTAATTCCAAAACATCTTCTCCAGTAAAGGAGTTTGGACCTTTGAATAATAAAGCAATCCCTTGATCTAACACTTTCTGGTTTTGATCATAAAAAGGGAGGTATTCGGCATAACGTACTTTAGGTTTTTTGCCTAAAATAATTTCAGCAACGGCTTCAGCGTCAGGGCCAGAAACACGCACAATACCCACACCTCCACGACCAGGTGCAGTTGCTTGAGCAACAATCGTATCAGTAGCTTTTATCATTATCTGTTCCTAAAAGTAAACCTAATAAAAAAGGCGACTATTATAGTCGCCTTTTATCAATTACTAAATACTAGCATTATTTCTTATGGCCTAAACCTTGTTTTTCAAACTGACGGTAAATTATCGTTTGTTGAACAAGTGTAACGATGTTACTCATTAACCAGTAAAGTACTAGTCCTGCTGGGAACCACAAGAAGAAGAAAGTAAATACTAATGGCATAAACTTCATGATCTTCTGTTGCATTGGGTCTTGAACCGTTGCAGGAGACATTTTTTGGATAAAGAACATACTTACACCCATTAAGATAGGCAAAATGTAGTATGGGTCTTGTACCGATAAATCTTGTATCCAGAACATAAATGGTGCGTGACGTAACTCAACAGCTTCCATTAATGACCAGTATAATGCAATGAATATTGGCATTTGTAATAAGATTGGGAAACAACCGCCTAGTGGGTTTACTTTCTCTTTCTTATACAGCTCCATCATCGCTTTTGATACTTTTTGACGATCGTCACCGTAACGGTCACGTAGCTCTTTAATCTTAGGTTGTAGCAAACGCATTTTAGCCATTGACGTGTATTGCGCTTTAGTCAGTGGGAATAAAACACCTTTAACAGTAAAGGTAATTAAGATGATTGCTACGCCCCAGTTACCAACAATTCCTTGGAAGAAAAGTAGTAATTTAAATAATGGTTGTGCAAGCCACCATAACCAGCCGTAATCAACGGTTAAGTCTAGGTTTTCACCAACTTGTGACATTTCATCTTGTAGTTTAGGACCAATCCAAAGGTTGATTCCATACTCTTCAGTGCTGTTTGCTGAAATTGTTTTGATTGGTGATTTAAAACCAATAGCTGCATCTTTACCTTGATAAACTTTACTAAATAGTTCGTTTTGGTCTGTCGCAAGCGGTACCCAAGCAGAAACAAAGTAATGTTGTAACATAGCTACCCAACCACCTTGAGTTTGTTTCGCTAAGTTTGCTTCCAGCATGTCGTCAAATTTATATTTACTGTACTTAACGTCATCCGTAGAGAATGCACCACCACGGTAAACTGGCATCATTAGGTTTGTAGAATGTTCTTGTATAGACTCTTTTAATTGACCATATAATTGAATATTCATATCGCTATTGCTGTTATTTTCAATTTTATAATCAACATTTACATTAAACTCACCACGATTTAACGTGAATGTTTTAGTAAATTTGTTACCTTGTTTATCAACATAATGTAGTGCAACAGAGACAGAATCTTGTCCATCTTCAATAATGTTTTCTGTTTTTTCAACTCGGTAAGCAGGACGGCCATCTGGACTTGAATCCGGGCCTTGTTTACCAATCAGACCACTTTGTGCGATATAAGTAAAACCATCAGCATTTTCTAGTAAACGGAATGGAATTCCAGAATCTAGTTCATTGTCATGGGCAATCAAGTCAGCCACAATAACATCACCACCAACTAGCGTAATTTCTAAGCGTAGTTGATCATTTTCTAATACAACAACATCACTTGTTGATTGATCAGTCGGTAATTGCGTTTTTTCAGCACTACCACCAGTTGCAGAAGGTACATCAGAACTATGGTTATTAGTTGATGGTACTGCAGATGTTGTACTTTGTTCAGTCGTTTGCACTTTAGCAACCGGCTGAGGGTTTTGATCTTCATTCCATGCTTGATATAGCATAAAGCTAACAAACAATAGGGCGATGAAAAGTAAATTGCGTTGTGAGTCCATAACGTATTTTATCTCTAAGGTTTATGTTTATGTTTAGTTTCGCAGCAAGGCGGTACAGGATCATATCCACCTTCATGAAAAGGCTGGCATTTTACAAGACGACAAGCTGTTAGCCAACATCCTCTTACTATACCATGACTCTTAATTGCTGCTATCGCATAATGAGAACAAGTTGGCGAAAATCGGCAACGAGCTCCAATTACAGGACTAATAACTAGCTGATAACCACGAATCAATATAATTGCTATCCATTGCATCGCTGCACTAACTTTCGCCATAGCTTATCCAATACTTTTTGAAGCTCTTGATTTGATAAATCTGCAATACCAGCTTTTGCAACAACAACAATGTCGATGTTTGGAAGCTCATGTTGTTGAAGACGAAAATTATCTCTTACAATGCGTCGTATACGATTACGCCCTACAGCCAATTTTATATGCTTTTTAGGGATAGCCATACCAATACGGGGGTGATCAAGGGTATTTTTTCTAGCAAGAAGAGTTAGGTGTGGAGATACTGCTGGAATAGCATTTTTAAATACGGGTTGAAAATCTTCGGGAGTTAACAGACGTAACTCCCGAGAAAACGAATAATTCACCACGTCTGGTAAATTATGCGCTTAAGCTAGCGCGGCCTTTAGCACGACGACGAGCTAATACGGCACGACCGTTTTTAGTCGCCATACGAGTTCTAAAACCGTGTGAACGCTTACGCTTTGTGTTGCTTGGTTGAAAAGTACGTTTCATGCTCTTTTCCACTTATTGTTAAGTACTGTACAGTAGCTAGTTTTTTTAAAAATTGATGATTAAGTACTTCGAAAAGTATTAAAACAACGATCATTAAAAGCATCAGCCGATTTAAAGAGAGCGAATTCTATTGATAGATTGACTAAAAGTCAATCAGAGATGCTTCTTTCTGGCAGATTAAATTCACATTCCTTAGAATAAATATCCTAAAGAAATAAATTGTCACTACGAGCCAAACTCAAAAGTTAGGGTGGCAAGATTATATAGGAGCACAGCTATATAGCAAGGATCTTCCGCGATCTTATCATTTAACCTTTAAGTATAAGTATTTTTTATTGCTGTGGATAAAGCTTACTAAGCTATACGCTACCTAATCAGAGGGTTGTGGATGCTTTAACCATTGAATGAGAAAAAACACAAGGATCTTTTTTTTATTTTTGTTGCCTGATCTTATGGCATATAAACGATCTTATCGGTAGAATTATCCGCCCTAATGAATATACTGGAGTCCAACAATGTCCCTCGCTATTTGGCAAGAATGTTTAGCACAATTAAAAGACGAGCTATCAGCAGGAGACTTTAGCACTTGGTTACGTCCTCTTCAGGCAGAATACGATAATAATACGCTATCTTTATACTCACCTAATAAGTATACAAGTGAGTGGGTACGTGAAAAGTACATGGATACTATTGAAACTAGATTACAAACTTTAGTGCATGCCATAGATGAAAACCAAACAATTAAAATCCGTTTATTAGTAGGGACTGCTAACGCAACGGAAAATAAACCTACCGTAAAAGCAGTACCAACTGCGAATACTAACCAACCTTGGGAAGGTGAATCTAAATCAATCAGTGTTGCTCATAAAAGTAATTTAATAAAAAAATACACTTTTGATAACTTTGTTGAAGGTAAGTCTAATAACTTTGCTATCGCAACAACGCAACAAATAGCTGAAAATCCGGGAGATGTTTATAACCCGTTATTCTTATACGCACACCCAGGTTTAGGTAAAACACATTTATTACATGCTGTAGGTAATGCTATCGTTTCAGAAAACCCTGATAGTAAAGTCGTCTATATTCGTTCAGAACGCTTCGTTCAAGATATGATCAACTCAATCCGTAATAATACAATTGAGCAATTTAAAGAGTATTACGCTTCTTTAGATGCACTATTAATAGATGACATCCACTTCTTCGCCGGTAAAGACCGTTCTCAAGAAGTCTTATTCCAAACATTTAACTCAATGTTAGATGCGCATCAACAAGTCATCTTAACCAGTGACCGTTTTCCAAAAGAGATTGAAGGAATAGATGAACGACTACGTACTCGTTTTGGTTGGGGATTATCAATTCCAATTGATCCACCAGAGCTTGAAACGCGTGTTGCGATATTAATAACGAAAGCGGAAGAGCGCGGTTTACAACTGCCTGATGATGTTGCTTTCTTTATTGCAAAACGTTTAACCATTACTGACGTACGTGTACTAGAAGGTGCAATTGCCAACATTTCAGCAAAAGCACAGTTTACAGGACAGGATATTACTATCTCTCTTGTTCAAGATGCACTGCGTGATATGTTAGCTGTTCATACCAAACAAACAACCGTTGATAATATTCAGAAAGTGGTTGCGGAACATTACCGCATTAAGATTTCTGATATGTCTTCAAAACGACGTACTCGAACAGTTGCTCGTCCACGTCAAATCGCAATGGCACTCGCTAAAGAATTAACACAGCATAGTTTACCTGAAATTGGTGAAGCATTTGGTGGTCGTGACCATACAACTGTATTACATGCTTGTCGAAAAGTAGAAGAATTACGTCGTGAAAATAACGATATACAAGAAGACTACAAAATTCTTATCCGCACGTTATCGATGTAAGAAAAGGTTATCGAATGAAATTTACTATCTCTCGTGAAATATTATTACGCCCATTACAATTAGTTGTTGGCTCAGTGGCCGGTGGTCGTCCAGCTTTACCGATCATGGGAAATATACTTATAGAAGTAAAAGATAACTTTTTAAACCTAACTGGTACTGATTTAGAAGTGGAATTAATGGCTCAAATACCATTAGAACTTGCTTCAGAAGAAGGAGCTATTACTGTTCCAGCTAGAAAGTTATTAGATATTTGCCGCGGTTTATCTGATCCATGTGAAGTCACCTTTGAAGTAAAAAACGAAAGGGTTACAGTGCGATCTGGCCGTAGTAGGTACTTACTATCAACCTTGCCTTCTATTGATTTTCCCAACATTGAATCATGGCAGAGTTTAATTGAACTAACAGTACCGCAAACTGAATTTAAAAAACTGATTGAATTTACCCAGTTTGCAATGGCTAGCCAAGATGTTCGGTACTACCTAAATGGTATGTTCTTTGAAGTTTCTGGTAATACATTACGTAGTGTTTCTACCGATGGCCATCGTTTGGCTTCTTGTGCCATTAACATACAACAAACGATTGAAGAGCAATCGGTTATTGTACCTCGTAAAGGGGTATTAGAATTAGTGAAGCTGTTAGATAAAGATCAAGAAAATGTAACAATTCAACTAGGTAAAAATAACCTACGAGCAGTGATCGATGGTTTTGTATTTACCACTAAATTAGTTGATGGTCGTTTTCCTGACTACCGTCGCGTTATTCCACGTAATGGCGATAAAGAATTAATTTCTGGTAGAGAAACACTAAAGCAAGCATTCAGTCGAGCGGCTATTTTATCTAATGAAAAATTCCGTGGTGTACGTTTAGCCTTATCTGAAAATTTATTAAAAATCACAGCAAACAACCCTGAAAGGGAAGAAGCTGAAGAGTACATCGATGTAGATTACCAATCTGCTGAGTTAGAGATCGGTTTTAACGTGAGTTACGTACTAGACGTTCTAAACACATTGAAAAGTGAACAAGTTAAAATAACCTTTAGTTCATCTGATCACAGTGCATTAATAGAATCGATTGACGATGACGATTCACTTTATGTATTGATGCCAATGCGTTTATAACTCACTCTGTTATTAGCAACAATGCTTTTTAAAGGTGGTATATTTATATCTACAGCATTTACTTTATTACCATTAGGAACTGATTAATGTCTTTTCAAAAATTGAGCATTAATCAGTTTCGTAATATTGAATCAACCTCGCTTACTTTTCACCCCAAAGTTAACTTGATAATTGGCGATAATGGCAGCGGTAAATCGTCATTATTAGAAGCCATTTATTTACTTGGTTTAGGGCGCTCTTTTCGCACTCATTTAACCAACCGTGTTATTCAACATGAACAGCCTCATTTTACACTTTACAGTGAAATAAATTTTCAAGAACGTGCGTTCCCGATTGGCTTACAAAAATCACGTAATGGTGAAACGATTCTTAAAATTGATGGTCAATTAGTTAAGAAGCTAGCTTCTCTTACACAATATGTACCCATGCAATTAATCACACCGGAAAGCTATACTTTACTATCTGGTAGCCCTAAAAATCGCCGTGCATATCTAGACTGGGGCGTTTTTTATCACGATCCTCACTTTTATCACAACTGGGCTAGAATAAAGCGGCTTTTAAAGCAAAGGAATGCAGCATTAAAGCAATGTAACGCTTACAA
This sequence comes from Psychromonas aquatilis, assembly GCF_038155185.1. Lineage (NCBI taxonomy): Bacteria > Pseudomonadati > Pseudomonadota > Gammaproteobacteria > Alteromonadales > Psychromonadaceae > Psychromonas > Psychromonas aquatilis. Next base: position 3,141 of record NZ_JBAKAZ010000006.1, on the reverse strand, counting down.
AGAGCTTGAAGTATGGGATAATGAACTTTGTGCCTTAAGTGAGCAGATAAGCTCCCAGAGAGCCAAATACTTTGCAGAATTGCAGCCTTTGATAATACAAACCATGGCCGAATTTTTACCTGAGTTTACTATCGAAAGTAATTTCTTCTGTGGTTGGGATGAAAAGAATAAACCTTTAGCACAATATTTATTTGATAACTTCCAACGAGACAAGCAATTAGGCTATACAAGTATCGGCCCTCAAAAAGCAGATTTAAAATTAAAAATTAATAAATTACCTGTTGATGATGTGCTCTCAAGAGGTCAATTAAAACTACTTGTTTATGCTTTACGTCTAGCACAAGGTTTATTTTTGAATACCATTGATAATAAACAGTGCGTGTTTTTAATCGATGACTTTAGTTCTGAATTAGATAAAAGCAAACAAGCAATATTAGCAAAACATATAATAGATTCTAAAGCACAAGTCTTTATCAGTGCTATATCGATGAATAACATCGATGATTTATTTACGCAAGAACGCTCTTTGTTTCACGTGAAACAGGGAAAATTTACAGTAGAAAGGTGAAAGTTTTATGGCTGAGAATAGTTATGATTCGTCAAGTATTAAAGTACTAAAAGGCTTAGATGCAGTTCGCAAACGCCCAGGCATGTATATCGGCGATACCGATGACGGCACTGGTTTACATCACATGGTATTCGAAGTTTTAGATAACTCCATCGATGAAGCTTTAGCAGGTCACTGTAGCGATATTATCTGTACTATCCATACTGACGGAAGTGTTTCTGTAAGAGATGATGGCCGTGGTATTCCAGTCGATATCCATGAAGAAGAAGGCGTCTCTGCAGCAGAAGTTATCATGACGGTATTACATGCCGGTGGTAAATTTGATGATAACTCATATAAAGTATCTGGTGGTTTACATGGTGTTGGTGTTTCAGTAGTAAATGCCTTATCTGATAAATTACGCCTTACTATCAAACGAAGTGGACATATACATCAACAGTCATATACACGCGGTGAACCAGATGCACCTGTCGCTGTTATCGGCGATACTGACCAAACGGGTACTGAGATTCGTTTCTGGCCAAGCCCAACAACCTTCTCAAAAACAAAATTTCAATATGATATCTTAGCGAAACGTTTACGCGAATTATCATTCCTAAATTCAGGGGTATCAATCAAGTTAATTGATAACCGTGAAGAAGATAAGTCAGATCACTTTCATTATGCAGGTGGTATTCAAGCATTTGTTGAGTTCTTAAACCAAAACAAAACGCCTGTTCATAACAAAGTATTCCACTTTAATACTGAACATGAAGATGGCACTGCAGTTGAAGTTGCAATGCAATGGAATGATGGTTTCCAAGAAAACATTTACTGTTTTACTAATAATATCCCACAACGTGACGGTGGTTCTCACTTAACCGGTTTCCGTGGGGCATTAACGCGTACTCTAAATTCTTATATTGAAAAAGAGTTAGCAAAAGTTAAAAACAATAAAAATAAAACAACTACTGAAGGTGGCGATTCACGAGAAGGCTTAACGGCTGTTATTTCAGTTAAGGTACCTGATCCAAAATTCTCTTCACAAACAAAAGACCGCTTAGTTTCATCGGAAGTTCGTCCAATTGTTGAAAGTGCAATGAATGAACGTCTACAGGATTTCTTATTAGAAAACCCAAATGAAGCAAAAATCATTGTTGGTAAAATTGTTGATGCAGCTCGCGCACGTGAAGCTGCTCGTAAAGCACGTGATATGACCCGTCGTAAAGGTGCATTAGATTTAGCTGGCTTGCCAGGTAAGTTAGCAGATTGCCAAGAAAAAGATCCTGCGCTTTCTGAACTATACATAGTGGAAGGGGACTCGGCTGGCGGAAGTGCGAAACAAGGCCGATCTCGCAAAAACCAAGCAATATTACCTTTGAAAGGTAAAATCCTAAACGTTGAAAAAGCACGTTTTGATAAGATGCTATCTTCTCAAGAAGTTGCGACACTGATTACAGCATTAGGTTGTGGTATCGGACGCGATGAATATAACCCAGAAAAAACACGTTATCATCGCATCATTATCATGACCGATGCCGATGTCGATGGTTCTCACATTCGTACTTTGCTACTGACTTTCTTCTACCGTCAAATGCCTGAGCTAATAGAAAATGGTTATATCTACATTGCACAACCACCTCTATATAAAGTTAAGAAAGGTAAACAAGAAACTTACATCAAAGATGATCCTGCATTACAAAGCTACCTAACAAGCTTAGCAATGGAAGGTGCAGCATTACATGTAAATAAAGAAGCACCAAGTATTACAGGTCTTGCATTAGAAGGTATGATTGAACGCTACCGTACGGCTCAAGAAACCATTACACGATTAAGTAAGCGTTACCCTAACGTTGTATTAGATAAACTGATTTATCAAGTGCCATTAACAGCTGAAGAGCTCGTTAATTCACAAGTAACAACTGACTGGGTCAATAATATTATCGATGTATTAAATCGTGAAGACCTTGAAGGTACGATTTATAAAGCGAAAGTTGTTAAATCTGAAAATGAATTAACTAACAATATTGTCTTTATTGTTCGTAAACATGGTGTTGATACACACTACACTTTAGATGAAGAATTCTTCGGTTCTAGTGAATATAAATCTCTTGTTGCATTAGGTATTGAGATCCACAACTTATTAGAAGAAGGTGCTTACATTCAACGTGGTGAACGCACTAAATCAGTTGATAACTTTATCGATGCAGTAAATTGGTTAATGCATGAATCTAAACGTGGTTTATATATACAACGTTATAAAGGTTTGGGCGAGATGAATCCAAGCCAATTATGGGAAACAACAATGGATCCAAATACACGTAACATGCTACAAGTTACCGTTGAAGATGCTGTTGGTGCAGACCAATTATTTACTACTTTAATGGGTGATAATGTTGAACCTCGTCGAGCCTTTATCGAGAAAAATGCACTTCGTGTTGATAACATTGATATCTAAGTCTGAACTAATTATTTAGTCTTATAAAAAATCCAGCTTACTTGCTGGATTTTTTTTACTTCAATGTTAATAATACTAATAATACCAATTCCGTTAATTAAGTTTCCAAATTTGTCCAATCTCGATAGCACAGCGA